>JANYBX010000116.1 GCA_025360615.1 Opitutia bacterium | reverse complement strand
CAAATCGCGGGGGCGTTTGCCTACACGGAGAACGATCCCGCGATCCGCGCGCTGGTCGCGCTCTACTCACCGCACGACATGCATTTTGCGTGGAAATATGCGCGCGACGACGACGTCTTGAAATCGCCGGTGCTGCTGCGGCAGTTTCTCGGGGGCGTGCCGGAGACGGCGCGCGCGGCCTACGACAGTTCGAGTGCCTACCTGAATGTTCATCCCGGCGTGCCGCCGACGCTGCTCATTCATGGCGCGATCGACACGCTCGTGTGGAACCAGCAAAGCGTGCGGCTCGACGCGAAGCTGACCGAGGCGCACGTGCCGCACGTCTTCGTGTCGCTGCCGTGGGCGACGCACGCGTTTGATTTCAACCTCGCCGGGCCGGGCGGGCAGCTCACGACGTATGCGCTGCGGCATTTTCTGGCGGCCGTGACGAAGTGAGAAAAATGGCGGCGTGAGTGGTTGGAGCGCGCGACATTTTTTCCAAGCGTGCGAGATATGATTTACGCCAAGGTGCACGGGTGCATGTTCGGCGGCGTTCGCTTTTTCCCCATGACACAACTCCACGCTTCGCTTCCCCTCGCGCAGGCCGGTCTCGACTGGCACGCGAACTCGCTCGGCCAGGCGGTGCTCTACACCGTGCTGTTTTCCCTGCTCGGTATCGGCCTCGCCATCCTCGGTTATAAACTCTTCGACGTCTGCACGCCGGGGAACCTCCACGAGGAAATTCTGAAGAATCGTAACACCGCCGCGGCGCTCGTCGGAGCGGCCGTGATCATCGGGGTGTGTATCGTCGTCGCGGCGGCGATCATGGGGTGAACGACCACGCTTACGATCAACGCCGGCGCATGTCGCGCGAGGTGTGGACTCCGCTGCTCATCGCGGCGGGCGTCATCGGCCTGCCCGTCGCCTTTAGCCTCACGCGCTGCACGCCGGAGAAGGAGGTGCTGGTGGATGAACTCCCGCCGGTGGCGAATGCCGAGACGGTTTATCCGAATAATTATTTCCAGACCGGCCGCGGTTATTATCACGCGCCGTTCTACTCGTGGTTTCCGCAGCCGTTTGGTTTCTACGACGCGAATCGCGGGTGGTATCGCGGCGGGACGTGGCGGCGAGCGGCACAGGCGGATGACGTGGAACGAAACGAGCAAATGCAGATGCAACGGCAAACGGCGGCGCAAATGCAGGCGCGACGCCAGGCGCAAGCGAGCGGTTTCGCGCCGCGCGGCTCGACGACGGGAAGCTCCGGCGGACTCTCGCGTTTGCTGTCGTCGAGCCCGTCGTCCCCGGCGGTCCAGCGTTCGGGCGGTGCGGCTCCCGCCACGGCACCGGCTTCCCACGCCGCGCCGGTGATGCGCGGCGGTTTCGGCCTCTCGTCGCACCCGAGTATTTCCTGAGATGAAACGCCATTCGCTCACGCCACGTCCCGACTGGCGCGCCCAAGTCGAGGCGCTCGGGTTCACTTATCACACGCACGACACGGGACCGTATTGGGACGAGAGCGCCTATTACGAATTGAGCGTCCGCGAGGTGGATGAACTCGAAGCGGCGGGGAACACGCTCCACGCGCTTTGCATCGAGGCCGCGCAGGCCGTGATCGATCGCGGCTGGTGGGCGCGCCTCGGGATTCCCGAGCGAGCGGTGCCGGCGATTCTCGACTCGTGGGAACGCGACGACGCGAGCATCTACGGCCGCTTCGATCTCGCCTACGACGGCGCGGCGCCGCCGAAGCTCCTCGAGTATAACGCCGACACGCCGACCGCGCTCATCGAGGCGGCGGTGGTGCAATGGCACTGGTTAAAGGAACGTTTTCCCGACGGCGACCAGTTCAACTCCATCCATGAAAAACTGATCGAGGCGTGGCGGCACGTGGGTAGCGCGAAGGTGCATTTCGCCGGCGTGCGCGACTTGCCGGAGGACGAGCAGACACTCGCGTATCTGGCCGACACCTGCACGCAGGCGGGCTTCGCGGTGAACTGGACGGCCATCGACGAACTCGGCTGGGACACCGGCGCGAAACGCTTCGTCGATCAAGCCGGCGCGCCGGTCGAGGCGCTTTTCAAACTTTATCCGTGGGAGTGGCTGTGGCACGAACCGTTCGCGGAGCATCTGGAGCGCGCGCCGAATTTGTTCATCGAGCCGCCGTGGAAGTTTTTGCTGAGCAACAAGGGCCTGCTGCCCGTGCTGTGGGAATTGTTTCCCGACCATCCGAATTTGTTACCCGCGTATGAGACGCCTGGGCCGTTCGCCGATGCGGCGGGCACGCAGGCGAGCTACGTGAAAAAGCCGCGTCTCAGCCGCGAGGGCGCGAACGTCGCGATCGTCGAGGGCGGGCGCACGGTGGAGGAAAACGGCGGCGACTACGGCGACGAGGGTTTCGTGTTTCAGGCGCTCGCGCCGATCCCGGTTTTCGAGGGCGGAAACCGGCCGGTGTGCGGCGTGTGGGTGGTGAACCATGAGGCGTGCGGGCTGGGCATCCGCGAGGACACGCGGCGAATCACGGGCAATCTCAGCCGCTTCGTGCCGCACCGGATGGGGTGAGGAGTTGCGCGGGGCCGCGCGACATCGTTCTGGGCCGGCGCGATTTGGCTCGGCAAGGTGGGGGCCATTTGGGATGGGTGAAGTTTAGCCCCCTTCAAAAAACACTCTATGTCACTTTGGGAATATAAGGTCATCACGAGCGGCCGCGGTGGTTTTGCCACGCCGGCGCTCATGGAAAAATTTCTAAACGATCTCGGCAAGGAAGACTGGGAGATCGTCTCGTTTCACACGCAGGCGGACAACATGCTCGCCTTTACCGGTCTCGCCCGCCGCACGACGCAGCGCGATTGGACGTTGCAGGACGCGGCGGCGGCCGCGGCGAAAGCGGAGACCGACAAACTCCGCGCCGAATTTGAGGCGAAGTTTAAAAACGCCTCCGCCGCCGCGAGCGGCCCCGCGGATGAAAAGCCCGAGAGCGTGATCGCCGAGAAAGCCGCGCCCGAGGACGGTTTTCGGAAACCACGCAACACCGACAGCGATGCCGACCCCGAGGCGCATGAGGAAGAGGGTGCCAAAGAGGAGAAGGACGAGTGGGACAAAATGGGCGAGGAGGACGAGCTGCCGTCGTTCTTCGACGCGATGAAGCCCCACATGCGCCGCAACCAGCGCGGCGCGGGCATGTCCGTCGGCGTCGATTACCTCGCGAAGAAATGGGATTTCAGCGACGCCGATGTGATCGGAGCGCTCAAGGAATGCGGTTTCACGGTGCCCGACGACGAGGATGCTCCGCCCGCCTACGTCGAATTCGACGGCGATCTTTTCTGGGTGAACATCAACCGCCGCGGCGAGCTTTGGATCAACACGAAGGAAAAGCCGCGTCCCGTTTTCCGCACCGTGAAAGCCACGCCGGTAGCCGCGCCCGAGGCCGAAGCGGCCGCCCCGGTTGCAGCTGCGGCGGAATCGAATCCCCGCGAACCTCGCCCCGAGGCGCCGGTTTTTGTGCCGCGTCCGCGCGAGCCACAGCAGCAGGCCAAGCCCGCCCCGCGCGAGGAGTCGGCGCCACGGGCGTCGGCACCTGCGGCAGCCGGCGCTCCCTTGCCCGAGGGAGGGGAGATTCTCGACAAGGTGCGTCCGCTGATGCGGCGAAACCGCCGCGGTCCGGGCGGCTCGGGCAGCGTGGGTTTTCTTGCGCGCGGCTTGCGCTGCAACGAGGCGGACCTGATGGCGAAATTTAACGCGCTCGGGCTCGTGTTGCCGGCGACCCCGGCCGACAAGCCGGTGAACGTGGAGATCGGCGAGCACGTGTGGTGGTTGAATCAAGACCAGCAAGGCGGGATCTGGATCAACGGTCGCGAGAAACTCGACGGCGAGGTCACGGCGGCTCCTACGGCGGCGGTTGCGCCAGCTCTTGGGGCAGAGCAGCCCGCACCGGTTGCAGAGTCTTGCGTTGGCGCGGCCCCGGCGAATGTCCTGAGCGCCGTGCGGCTGCTGCTCAAGGAAACCAAGACGGGTGGCTTCGCGGGCAAACTTGAGCGGGTGGCCGAGGAACTTTCGAAGTCCCCCGACGATCTGCTGGCCGCGGTGGTCGGCGCGGGTTTGAAAGTGCCGGAGAAGGCGCGCGAGAAACCGGTCTTCGTCGAGCACGCGGGCGAAATTTTCTGGCTCAACAAAAACGCCAAGGACGAACTCTGGCTGAACGCGAAAGCGTCGAAATTTTCGGCCGGCGAGGGCGAATCCAGCTCTAGCGCAGCCGAGAAAAAGCCGGGCCGGAGTCCGCGTCCGCGGAAGAAGGCGGACTAAATAAACGAGGCGCGGATCAAGCGGGTAAGTTCACAACGTTTTCCGGGTTTCGCCGGAAACCTTGAGGCAAAGGGGGCGTCTGAGGAGACATGAAGATTTTTAACGCTGGATCAGCGCAGGGAAGTCTCCCGTTTTGGTTAGGCCCCCTCGCGCTTGGGTTGATGATGCTCAGTGGCTGCGTCGTCGCCGAGCGCCCCTCGCGCCGCGAACGCGTGCTCGAAAGAGCGGGACCGCCCACGGTGATCGTCGCCCAACCGGGACGGGTTGAGGTCGTCGTCGTGCAAGTGCCGCCTCCTGCTCCGAGAGTAGAGGTGATCGTGAGCCGGCCTTCGCCGAGGCACGTGTGGCTTCCCGGCTATTGGACGTGGCACGGGGGACGACATGTCTGGGTCGATGGTCGCTGGGAGCTGCCGCCACACGGGCACACGGTTTGGGTCGCTCCACGCTGGGAAGTGCGCGGGAGTGGGCACGTTTTCATCGAGGGATTTTGGCGCTGAGCGAGAGTCACCCTGCAAAATCGCAGGAAACGTCTGGCGCGCCTGCGCCGTCTGGCCATCGTGCCCGCCATGCTCGCCGTTACTGATCTCGTGAAAGCGTTCGATGCCCCTGAAGGCGGGCGCGTCGAGATCGTGCGGGTGGCGCATTTCGCACTGGCGGCGGGCGAGCAGCGGGCGCTGCGTGGCGAGAGCGGCTCGGGCAAGACCACGTTTTTAAACTTAATCGCGGGGATTCTGGCGGCGGACACGGGGTGCGTGGAGATCGACGGGGTCGATATGGCGGCGCTCGCGGAGTCGCGGCGCGACCGGCTGCGGGCGGAGAAAATCGGGTATATTTTTCAGACCTTCAATTTGCTCCAAGGCTACACCGTACTGGAAAACGTGATGCTCGGGATGAGCTTTGGCCCGCGCGGCGCGGATCGCGCGCACGCGGCGGAGCTGCTCGGGCGCGTGGGACTCGGGCACCGGCTCGGGCATTTCCCGCGGCAGCTTTCCACCGGACAACAGCAGCGCGTGGCGGTCGCGCGGGCGCTCGCGAACCGGCCGAAGCTGGTGCTGGCCGATGAGCCGACGGGGAATCTGGACCGCGTGCACGCGCGCGATTCGCTGGCGCTCATCCGGGAAGTTTGCCGGGAGAATGGGGCGGCGCTGCTACTGGTGAGCCATGATGAAATGGTGCTCGGGCAGTTCGACGGCGTGGAAGATTTCATGCACATCAACGCTGCACGCAGCGGGGCGATAAAATGAAATCCCAAACACCAAAGGTCGAAATCGCAAAAGGTGGCGTCCCGGCGGCGGCGCGGTTCGTGGTAGGAGCGGCTTTACGCCGCGAGGGTTTGGCCGGGGCGAAGGAGAG
>JANYBX010000048.1 GCA_025360615.1 Opitutia bacterium | reverse complement strand
GTCGGAGTGAACACCGTGGGCGCACCCGGCGTGTTGCCGGCGTTTTCCGGGCGGATCGTGTCGCAGGGGCCGGCGCAGGTTTTGCCAGCGGTGGCGGACGGAGCCTTTCGGTTTGCGCCCTACTGGTTGGAGACGGGCGCGCAGCCGGGCTACGGCGCGATGCGATTGCGCCTGGAGACTCCGGCCAACGTCACGACGGCGATTGATCCGCTCGTGGTCACGGGGCCGGTGCGCGAGCAGGCGGACTACGTGGCGATCAACTATCCCTACGCGGGCCAGATTTTTTTCAACTATCTGCACACCGGCGTGGGCGGGCCGCAAAGCCGCCGCCTCGTGGTGGGCGCGGGCCGCCCGCTGACGGTGGAACTCGACATGCCGTCGCTTTATCCCGCGGAGACGGACGGATATTTCACGACGCGCACGCTGGGAGAAATCGCGGAAATGAAACGGCCCCGTCTGCGCATGGCGGCTAACGGCGAGAAATTGCTCGAGGCGGCCGTGCCGTATTTCGAAGCGGCGGCGGAGCAGATCGTGGTGGGCGAGAATCGGGTGTCGGAGGTTTATGGACGGCGTTTCACCGGACGCGTGCTGGCGGTGGAGCGGGCGGTTTTTTCCGCGCCGCCGGGTTTTGTCGAAAATGACGGTGCGCTGGAGCTGACGCTGATGTTTCCGCAGGCGTCGCTGGCGCAGAAGGAAATCCTGCTCGCGACGGGCGATGGTCGTGAAACGGATGCGCTCGAACTCGACTACGAATCACCGCGGACGGTGCGTTTCGTGGTGCGGACGGCGCGCGGAGTCGTGCTGCGCAGTGCGCCGGTGGCGGTCGATGGCACCGCCCGGCGGATGCTGAAAATCAGGTGGGGCGGGTTTTTCCCGGCCGCGGCCAGCAGCGCGAGCCCGCGGCAGAACATCGACGTGACGCTCGACGGCGTATCGATTTTGAGCGGCCAGGCCGACTTTGTTTTGGGCGCGCCGCAGTCTGTCGCGATCGGTGGCGGAGCGGGGACAGCGACCGCGTTTTCCGGGCGGCTACTGGCGGTGCGCCGGCTGGTGCACGAGACACCATGAGCGGACGGGGATTTCGGGGGAGGCGTCTCACTTGGCTGCTGCTGGATGCGGCGGCGGTGGGAGGCGTGCTCCATGCCGCGGCGACGCTGGGCGGAGTCGGACGGCCGGCGAAGGAAGCAATCTGGTTGTGGGGCGCGTTCAGCGTGGCACTGCTCGGCGCGCGCGTGTCGGGGTGGTGGCGGCCGGCGGAGCGCGCGTGGAACTGGCAATTTTTTGCGCGCGCGGTGCCGCTGCTGGCGTTGGCTGCATGGGCGGTGGGAGCGCGCGGCACACATGGACTGACGGCGGGCGAGCTGGCCTATCTGGGCGCGGCAGCGCTCGCAGTGGGAGCGGGATTTCATTTGCTGCGGGAGGCGCTGGAATCGCGGGAGGACGATGGATTTGAAGCGGTGAGGCTGGCCTTGCTGGGATGTGGCGCGGGGTGGGTGTTCCGGCCATTTCTCACGCCGCAGATGGTGGGCGGGCTCGATGCGCATTGGTATGGGCACATCATGATCGACGCGTTGCAACAGGCGCGCGCGGGGGTGTGGCCGGTGTTCGTGGGGCAAGGTGAGCTGATGTTCAACGGGGCGGTGCATCCGTTTCGCACGGCGCCTTATCATCATCATTTCGGGATCGCGCTCGATTTACTCACGGCGCGAGCGCTCACGCCGCTGGCGGTGCAGCATCTCACGGTGATCGTGACCGCGGTGATCGGCTCGTTGACGTGTTACGCGAGCATGGTCGCGCTGGCGCCGACGCGGCGTTGGCTGGCTTGGGCACTGGCGCTCGGCTACGTGAGCGGACCGGCGCTCGCGGGAGCCATCTACGCGCAGGAAATGTATATGACTTTTATGGCGTATGCGTGGCTGCCGGTGGTGATCCACGGCAACATCCGGCTCGTGCGAAACAACGACGCGACGGGCTGGCTCGTGCTCACGGCGGGGCTGGCGCTGGTGTGGACGTGTCACGCGCCGGTGGGGGCGTGGGCGAGTATTTTCACGGCGGGCGTGCAGGGAATGCGTTTGCTGGCGAAAGATTTTGATCTGCGTTCGTGGCGGTTGGCGGCGGGAGCGGCGGTGCTGTTTGGCGGGCTGACGGGTTATTATTTTTTCTCGATCGGCGAACTCGCGCCGACGAACGCGGGCGGCGCGGGGGCGTTGCTGGCGTATGGGGCGGGGGCGCTGTTGGGAGTCGCGGCGCTGGTGCGGCTGCTCGCGAGCGGCCGGTGGCGGTGGCTCGGCGTGGGCGCGCTCGCGCTCGCGCTGCTCTGGCCGACGCATCGGATGTATTTCGGCGGGCTCGCGGCGGCGCTGCTGCTCGGCGCGGGATTTGTCTCGCTGGAATGGTGGTTGCCGTGGCTGAAGGTGAGGACGCGTCTGCCGGAGTGCGTGGCGGCGGCGTTGCTGGGCGGCGGCCTGCTGGCGGCGCTGGTGTTTCCCGAGCGAGACGCGGCGCGGCTGATCCGCAGCGGGCAGGCGTTTGCGCTGATGGCGCAACTGTTCCCGAAAAATTTTCAGAGCGTGTCGTGGCTCGCGCAGCAGCTCGGCGACCTGCAGCCGGGCTACGGCGTGTTGGCGGCGCTCGGGGCGGGTTTGCTGGCGATGCTGGTGCGGCCGACATGGGAAGTGCGGTTGACGGCGCTCGGTGGACTCGGGTTGGCGCTGATGATTTTTCCGGTGCCGCGCGTGACGGCGCTGCTTTATCAGGCGGTGCCCGATCCGCTTTATGGCATCTGCACGGTGAGTCTCTGGCTGCGGGTGATGCCGGTGCTGGTGACGGTGGCGATTTTCGCGGGGTTTTTGGCGGCGACGAATCTGCCACGCGGATTTTGGCTGCGGGCCGCGGCGGGGTTGGCGGCGGCCGAGCTGCTGATCGGCCACTGGTGCGAGACGGGAAAATTTATCTGGCTCGGGGAGCGTTCGGTGAATTCGAGCGAGCGGACGGCGGCGTTCTACCGGCCGGAAAATGCGCAGCTTTATTCTTACGCCTACAATGGGCTGCCTCATCCGGGCTATCTGATGAACGGGGTGGTGGACTATCATCTGGAGAGCCGCTTGCTGGAGGTGAAAACGCTGGCATGGCGCAAGGACCCGGTGCTGGAAAAACCGGGTGGGTCCGCAGTGATTTTTTCGACTTCACCGGGCCCGGAGGGAGCGGACTGGCACCGGTTGGCGCCGTCGCTGACGATCGCGCCCGGAGAGCGCCGGCTGCTGAACTTTGAGTTTCTCGACCGGCCTTACAGTGGGACGCTCGTGATGAAAGGGCCGGGTTTTTATCGCGACTACTACCTGCCGGACGGCGGATTTTACGCGAAAAGTTTTGGCAGCGCGCCAGAGCGGCCCAAGACGCTGGCGGTTTGGAATTCGGGGGAAGCCGAGCGGCAGGTGGTGCTCTCGTTCCTGAATGTGACGCCGGAAGAAACGGGGAAACCGTTTGGTGATTTCGCGCGGATCGCCCTGCGGTCCTACCGCACGGAAGAGCTGCAGATTCAAACGCGCGGGCTGATTCCGTATCGTGCGGATGTGGAGCTGACGGAGCCGATGTATCTGGAGACGCCGCGGGTTTTCATTCCGGGCTATCGGGCACGCGTCGATGGGATTTCCAAGAAAGTCGAGATGTCGCCCGATCACCTCGCGATGGTGCGGATCGAGCCGGGGCACCACACGGTGGACGTTTTTTATACGGGCACGTTTGCGGCGCGGATGATTTTTCGGTTCAGCGCGCTGGTGTGGTTGGGGCTCGCGGGGTATGGGCTGTGGCGGGTGCGCGGACGGCTGGTTGAGGCGGAGTCTAACGCGGCGGGTTACGGATAACCCGCCCTACCTTACGACCACTTCTGGCCGCGGTCTTCGGGGACGATGCGGCGGAGGGTGTAGATGTCGGACTTCGAGAGAGCTTCCTTGCGACCGGCAAATTCGCGCCACGGGTCCCATTGCGCGCTGAGAAGTTTGCCGGTGACGCCGTCGCTCTCGGCGGATGCGAGATAAACACAGAGGCCGGCACCGAGTTCGAGCGGGGCGCCGCCGGTGTCGCGCTGCTTGAGCGAGCGTTGATAAAACGCTTCGCCGACGACAGAGGGTCCGGCGGCGAGGACCTCATCGAGGAGGCGCGTGTTGAGGGCACCGGGGGCGACGGCGTTGACGTCGATTTTGTGGGCGCGGAGTTCCTCGGCGAACGTTTCGGAGAGGCGCACGACGGCGGCTTTCGAGGCGGCGTAGGCGCTGATGTTGGGGAGCGGCTGCGTCGCGCCGCCACCGGAGAGGTTGATGATTTTGCCGCGGCCCTGCGTTTTGAAATGCGGAACGATGGCGCGGGTGGGGAGCATCACGCCGTAGAGGTTGATCTCGAGGGCGCGTTTCCATTCGGGCCAGTCGACGGATTCGCTCGGGCCTTTCGGGCCGTAGACGCCGGCGTTGTTGACGAGGATTTGGATCGAGCCGAGCACGGCGATGGCGGCGGCGGTGAAGGTGTTCACAGCGGCCTCGTCGGAGACATCGCAGGCGAGGGCGACGATTTTTTGGCCGGAGGTGGCGAGGGCGCGGAGTTCGGCGGTGGCGGTGGCGAGCTTGGCGACGTCGCGCGCGCAGATGGCGACGCTGGCGCCTTCGCGGACGTAGTGGCGGGCGATTTCGAGGCCGAGGCCTTGATTGGCGCCGGTGATGATGGCGTTGAGACCGGAGAGTTTCATGCGGGAGAACCGACGGTGAGATAGGTGAGATGGGCAATGCCGCCGAGCTGGGCGGAGAGGAAACGGGTGGCATCGATCACGAGCGGCGCGGGCATCGCGACGAGGAGCGCGGGCCAGTCGGTGCGGGCGCGAAACTCGGGCCACTCGGTGCAAACGACGAGGGCGGCGGCGTCGCGGGTGAGCGCGGCGGCGTCGGCGTGAAGCGTGATGAAGCTGAGTTCGTCGGGGAGCGATTTCAGTGACGGGTCGTGCGCGACGACGCGGAAGCCGCGGGCATGAAGCGCGCGGGCGAGTTCGACGGCGGAGCTGCGGCGGAGCGTGTCCGTGCCGGGCTTATACGTGAGGCCGAGGAGCGCGATGGGGCCGGCGGGCGCGGTGGGGAAACGCTGGGTGAGTTTGCGGAGCGCCCACTGGCGGTGGCGATCGTTGCTTTGCTTGATCGCGGGGAAAATGCTGAGCGACTCGCCGAATTTTTCGCCGAGGTTGATGCACGTGACGACATCGCGCGCGAGCGTGCCGCCGGCGAACGCGCCGCCGGGCGAGAGATAGGATTTGGGGCCGATGCGGCTCTCGGACTTCAGGCCTTTTTCGACTTCCTTGGCGTCGGCTCCGGTGCGTTCACAGAGGAGCGAAAGCTCGTTCATGAACGTGATCGAGAGCGCGAGGAATCCGTTGATCGCGTGCTTGGTCATCTCGGCGGACTCGGGGCGCATCCAGACGACGGTCGACGTGAACGGCGCGAAGAGTTCGGTCAGCTGAGCCTTGGCGCGTTCGTCGCGATAGCCGGCGATGATGCGGTCGGCCTGGGTGAAAATCTCGATGGCCTTGCCGAGACGGAGATTTTCGGGTGTGCAGGCGAAACGGTAGCCGCTCGAGCCGAATTCTTTTTCGAGGAGCTGGCAGGTGCCGACCGGGAGTTGCGAGGAGAGGAGCACGAGCGCGCCTGACGGGAGCGAGGGAACGACGCGGCGGATGTGGTTGAGGACGAGATCGACGTCGGCGCGGTCGTCGTCGTCGACGGGCGTGTCGAAGGTGACCCAGAGAATGTCGGCGTCAGTGCAGGCGTCGGCGATGTCGGTGGTGAAGCGGAGGCGTTTTGCGGCGAGGCCGGAGGCGATGAGGTCATCGAGGCCGGGCTCGAAGAGCGGGGCTTTGCCGGAGCGGAGGCGGTCGATGTTGCCGGCGTCGAGATCGAGGCCCGCGACCTCGAAGTTTTTCGCGCAGCAAGCGGCGGTGACGCAGCCGAGATGCCAGAGGCCGAAGACGGCGAGCTTCATCGGTCAGCGGTTTTCGAGGACCCACGGATTGGCTTGGAGCCATTTCAACGTGCGGAGGATGCCCTCGCGAATCGTGAGCTGGGCTTTCCAACCGGTGGACTGAATTTTTTTCGTTTCGAGAAAGATGAACGGGTTGTCACCGATCCAGCCGCGGTTGCCGCCGGTGTAATCGCGGCGCGGGTTGATCGTGAGGGATTCGCAGATCCAGCCGATGGAGTCGTTGACCTGGCAGAACTCGGGAGCGCCCAGGTTGAAAATTTCGACACGGTGTTTCGCTTTCGCGGCGAGGCCGAGATTGGCGACGTGGAGCATCGCGGAGAGACAATCCTGGATGTAGAGGTAAGATTTGCGCTGCGAGCCGTCGCCGAGGACGCGGAGGTGATCGGGGTGGGCGAGGAGCTGCTTGTAGAAATCGAACACGTGGCCGTGCGTGTAGCGTTCGCCGAGGATCGAGACGAAACGGAAGATATAGCCCTCGAAACCGAAGCCCTCGCAGTAGGCTTGGATGAGACACTCGCCGGCGACTTTCGAGGCGCCGTAGAGGGAAGTCTGGATCGGGAAGGGCGCGTCCTCCGGCGTGGGAATCATCGCGGCTTCGCCGTAGGTGGAGCCAGTCGAGGAGAAGCCGAGGCGCTTGATGCCGTTGGCGCGCATCGCCTCGAGGACGTTGTAGGTGGCGATGGTGTTTTGCTGAAGATCCTTGTCGGGATGATCGGTGCCGAAGCGCACATCGGCGTTCGCAGCGAGGTGGAAAACGAAATCGCAGCCGGCCATCGCGCGTTTGAGCGCGGGGAGATCGAGGTTGTCGCCCTCGACGAGTTTGAAGCGCGGATTTTTCAGCGCTTCGACGACGAACGGGCGCTGGCCGGTCGAGAAATTATCCCAGCCGACGACGGTTTTGCCGTCTGAGAGCAGGCGATCGACGAGGCTGGAGCCGATGAAACCGGCGGCGCCGGTGATGAAGACTTGGTTCATGAAAAATGAGGAAAGAGGAGATTAGACCAGAGGTATGGGGCGCGGCACGAGGCTCAGCCCGATGATGAGGTTGTTGAAAACGAAGGGGGCGAAGGGGAGCGGGAAGAAGCTCTTTTTCTCGATTGTGAAATACGGGGCGAGCTCGGCGAGGATTTCCGAGGGGACGTTGATGTGCTCGCGCTTGATGAAGATGTCGTAGGACATGCCGTAGGTTTTTTCGAAGATGCGCTGCGCGGAAATTTTTCGGGCGAGCGAGTAGGCGGGAGCGCCCTCGCAGGGGATGACGACGAGGAGCTGGCCGCGCTGTTTGTTCAGGAGGCGGTAGGCTTCGCGAATGGTGGCGGGGAGATTGGGAAGATGCTCCATCACGTGGACGGCGATGAAGCGGTCGAAGAAGCCATCGGCGAAATCGAACGGCTGTTGGCAATCGCCGAGGACGGTGTTAACGCGGGGATATTTGCGGCAGATTTCCGCGGCCATGGATTCGCGGAATTCATTGGCGTAATAACCCGTCTCTTGTTCGGGCGTGAGTTTCTCGTAATGCAGATGCTCGCCCAAGCCGGCGCCGATCTCGAGGGTGGTCTTAAAGCCGGGGCGGGAATATTTGACGGGGAACTGGTGATTGAATTTCTCGATCGCGCCGTAGCGGCTGCGGCCCGCGAGCTCGACGTGCCACTGGTGCATGAACGCATCGCAAATACGCTTATGTTCGGGGGAGAGCGGAGGCAGAATCTTCGGCCATTTGGCGGTGTGCATGGAATCGGAAAGCGAAGCCAAGCACATCGCACCGGGGGTGAAAGCGAAATCTCCTCAGCCGAGGACCGTTGCTTCCGGGTGATCGACGGGAGGGGACGCGAGGATTTTTCGCTCCGGCGGCGGGGTGGCTTTATGCATCGTGACGGGGCGCGGGTGGCGCGACAAAAGTCTTGGCGTCGTCAGAAGTAATCCGCGATTGGTGGCGAATCTTAATGGCTCGGGCGCCGCGGTGCCGCAGAACCAGGATTGGCATATCGAGAATTTATTCTCTTTCATGAGTGCGTGCTGCATTTAGCCAACGATCCGTGAGGTTGCCTCTGCCGACAATTTTCCAGCGATGGCGGTTCTGCTTGAGCAACCTGATCGTCATCGCGGGGGCTTGGTGGTTGGTGGGCAAGGCCGGGCTTGGGCTGGAGCGAGGTTGGTGGCCCTGCATCGCCGCCTTCGTCGCGTGGGGAGTGGGTTTAACTTTGGCGGGAAACTACCGGGCCGAATCCTCGGCCAAGGGGTCGCGTCTCATCGTGGATCATCTGCTGATTTCAACCGTGTGGCTGGGCGGCATATGGGCGTGCGGTGTGCGCCTGAATTTTGGGTCGGCGGCTGGCTTCATCGCGGTCGTATTCGCCGGCTTGTGGGCGGCTTCGCTGCTCGCGGCTCTTGAGCTGCCGAGGATTCGTCTTCCAAATCCCAAAAAACTGCTGGCACCGGTCTGGGCTGGGATCGTTCTCATCCGGGAGATCGGAAAATTATTTCAGGTTAAACTGGTTCCTCTCACCTTCTTCGTTGGAATCTTCGTCGCCGTGGTCGCGATGAGCTGGTTTGGCCGATGGGCGGCCCGTGAGCCTTTCCACCAGGAATTCACGCGAATCACCCGGTGGACGGCGCCGTCCACCCACTATTATCCGACGGCATCGGAGCTGGCCAACGTCGTCCGGCAGAAGGCGCGTCCCGGCACGGTGCTGGTAATTGTGGGCGGAAATTCGGTGTTCTACGGCCTCGGCCAGCCAGTGGGTCAGGTATGGACAACTGTCCTGCAACGAGAGCTCGGGGCCCGCTACTCGGTGGTAAATTTAGCCATGCCAGGCGCTGCGCCGGTCGACGGCGGAGCGGTGATTGCGGAAATGTTGCGCAATGAATTTCCGCGGCAAATCTACCTCGCGAATGCTTGGGCCTGTGATTCATCCGCGCCCGGGGGCAGCCCGGTTTACCGGTATATTTTCTGGAATGCCTACTACGAAAACCGGCTGATTGACGATCAGCCCCGGAGAACTTCCATCCAACGGGTGCTGGCCCAGCATGCCGCTCACGAGGGACTGGTTGAACTTCGCGGCCGGGTGTGGTTGGACGGTCTTTTCCATTTCCAAGACGGATGGAACTACATCGCCTATAAAAAATTCGGGACCGTATGGGGACACTATCCGCTGGGCGAAATCTGGGCGAAACCGCGCGAGACGTTCCCGGATGAAGAGGCTGACTTCCTCGCCCAGCCGACCTCCCGGCGTTTCACAGGGTATTACGACGCCGAGGAGCTGGCCATAATCCGGCGGCGAAATGCGTGGGCTTTTGCCGCGGATAGCGTGAACGCGAAGTTGAAAGTGAACGCGGAGGCGTGGGATGAATTTGGGAAAAACATCGATGGAATGTTTCCCCGGGCCCTAAAGAAACGAACCCTCATCGTGATCAGCCGGGACTGTCCCTACTTCATCGAAAAACTTTCACCCGAGGAGCGCGAACGGAATGACCTGGCTTGCCTGCTCACCGTTCAGAAATGGCGGGAGAACGGATATGAATCGACCGACTACGGCCGGGATTTCTCGATCGAAGACTATGGTGACAGAGTTCATCTCACCACTCGCGGCGGCGAGAAGCTGGCGAACCTGATCGCGATCAAGGTTCGCGATATGTCGGATCGACTCGGCTATGCGCCGCCCCGCTAACTAGCCATCGAAGCCGACCGCGCGGTCCACGATGAATTTCGGGCGGGCGCGGACTTCTTCGTAGATGCGGCCGATGTATTCGCCGAGAATCCCAACACTGATGAGCTGAATGCCGCCGAGAAAAGAAATCAGGATGACGAGCGTGGGATTACCCCAGAGAATTTCCCAGCCCATGAGTTTGTAGAGCAGGTAAACGGCCATGATGAGGAACGAGCCTCCCGCGATCACGAAGCCGAACATGGTGCTCAGCGTGAGCGCGTAAGTGGAAAAACAAAAAATCCCGTTGAACCCGATGCGCAGTGAACCGAAGAAGCGATTGTAGTTGGTCTCGCCGACGAGGCGCGGTGGGCGGTCGAAGGGGATGATGATCTGCTTGAATCCAACGACGGCGACCAGGCCGCGGAGAAAACCGTGCGACTCCTTCAGCCGCACGACCTCGGTGACGACGCGGCGCGCCATCAGGCGGAAGTCGCCGGTGTTGGGCGGGATTTTCACGTCGGCGATTTTGTTGATCACCTTGTAGCCGGTCTCGGAGACGAATTTTTTGATCCACGGTTCGCCGGTGCGTTCACGGCGCTGCGGGAGGACGACATCGTAGCCTTCTTTCCATTTGGCGAACATCTGGCCGATGAGCTCGGGAGGATCCTGCATGTCCACGTCCATCACGATGACGGCTTCGCCGCGGGAATACTCCATGCCGGCGAGCGTGGCCATGGGCTGGCCAAAGCGGCGGGAAAATTTCAGGAGGCGGATGCGCGGGTCGGTCGCGCGGGCTTCGAGGATGACGTCCTCGGTGCGATCGGGCGAGGGATCGAGGGAGAAGATGATTTCGTAATCCTCGGTCACGGCGGCGAGCACCTCGCGGATGCGGCGCAGGAAGACGGGGATGTTGCCCTCTTCCTTGTAAACGGGGACGACGAGACTGAGCTGCATGGCGGGGAGAACGGCGGGGCTTACTTGATTTCGTATTTCACGATGCGGTAGGAACGCACGCGTTGGTCGGGCGGAGGCAGGTTAAACTCATGCGAGGCTTCCATGACGAGATCGTTGTCGCGGCCCTGGTCGAGCGGGATGCGGACGGTTTTGTAGAGGCCGCGGGGCAACTCTTCGGAGTAAACGACGCGACCGTTGAGCGTGAAGAGGAATTTTCCGGTGACCGCGCTGGCCCAGCCGGGGAACTCGAGCTGGAGTTCGATGGCTTCGGCTTTCTTGCCGGCGGAGACGGCGATGCGGGCGCGGCGGGCGGTCCAGCCGTCCTGGTCGATGTCGAACAACTCGTAGGGCGGCACGGTGCGGACGGCGGCGCCGTCGAATTTCTCGTCGGGCGCGAGATTGCGCAGGGCCATTTTCACGATGCGGTAGGAGCGGAGTTTACCCGGTTGATTCGGAAGTTTGAACTCGTTTTGCGCGGCGATGGAGACGAGCTGATCCTTCGGACTGAGGAGGGGAACCTTGATGTTTTGATAGGTGCCGGCCGCGCTGGACTCGGCGTAGACAGATTTGCCATCGACCGTGATTTGGAGGCCGCCTTTGCCGCTGGCCCACGACGGGAGTTCGAGCTGGAGATCGAGGACTTTCTGCTGGCTCGTAGGCGGGAGACGGAAGGAAACGGATTTCGCGGCCCAGCCATCGGTGTCGATGCCGGCGAATTGGAAGTTGTCACCGCTGCTGCGGTCGAGCGTTTGCACGACGGGCGTGAGATCGCTGATCGGGTGCAGGCTGATTTCGTGGAGGAACGAGGCGAGGCGGCGCTGGTCGATCGTGCCGTAGTTCTCGGCGTGGCTGAAGGCGAATTCGACGCGAGTGATGTCGCCATCGGCTTGGACGAAGCGGTTGAGTGTGAACTTGCCTGTTTTGAGCAGGATCTCCTCCGAGGGATAACCGTTGACGGTCATGACGAGCTTGGTGCCGTTTTTCTTAAACTCGGCGGTGTCGGGGATCTCGCCCTTGAAGGTGACGACGTCGCCTTTTTTCGAGGCGGCGAGATTGAGATAGGCCTGGTCGCCGATCCAGCCGTCCTCGAAGAGGCCGGAGTATTCGAGGCCGGGATTGTCGTAGAGATCCCACGGGAGACTGGCGATGCGGGTGGGGCGCTTGAGGCGGAGGTATTGTTCCTCGGTGATGACGGAGATGTCGCGCGTGAAGCCGACGAGGCGGCGGTCATCGAGGTTATACTTGAGGCCGTAGAGGGCCATGAGGCCGGTTTTTTCCTTCGCGATCATCTGGCCGTCTTCGCCGAAATCGACGGTGAGATAGGTAAGGCCCTCGTGATTCTGCGGCTTGAGCGGCTGGGAGAAAATGCGGGCGCTGCCGCTGCCGACAAATTTAACGGGGTAGGTTTCCTCGCCGAGAATGGAGGCGTTGGCGGGGAGGTTGGAGCGCGGGCCGCCGAGGGAGGTGCGCGTGAAATCAATCATCAGGCGCAGGTTTTGCGCAGTGGGGTTGAGCACCTCGAACATGGTGTAGCGGCCGGTGCCGTGGAAATAGTATTTCTTCTGGCTGATGGGCTCGGGCTCGCGTTGGAAGAAGGAGGCGCGGAAACGGGCGGACGAGTAGTAGTGCGGGCCTTTTTCCGAGTGCACGAAGATGAGGCGGTTCTTCACTTCCTCCAGCGGGCGGAACATGTAGAGGCCTTGTTCACGCCAGCCGGTTTGCTCGCCGATGGACTCCGAGAATTTGTTGAAGTGATCGTATTTTGGCAGGAGCGCGACGAAGAGCGGGTGCTCGTAATTGAGATGGCGGAAGCTCGTCTCGGACCACGAATTGTCGATGGAGCGCATCGCCATCATGTTGTAGGCGGCGACGTTTCCTTTCATCAGCTCGTCGGGGAGCATCCAGCGAATGAAGTGCAGCGGGCGGAGCATCTGGCTGCGTTTGTCACCGAAATCTGGGTCGGGATTGCGGAGGAACTCGAGCGGCGCGATGTTCGCGACGTTGTCCATGTAGTTTCGGCTGAGGAAACGCGTATCGATACCGCGGGTATACATCGCGAGCATCTTGGCGCTGACGACATTGGTAATGTCACTCTCGATGGCGTCGTATTTGACGTCGGTCGGCGGCTTGAAAGCCACGCCTTCCTTGGACGCGCCGACGACCTCGGAGAGACCGCCGCCGACATCGCCGAAGGCGGACCGCACGTAGTAGAAATGACTCGGGATCGTGGCGAGGAAGTAGACGACGAAGACGATCTTCATCGTGCGGCGGCGATCATGTTCCCAGAGCCACATGAGGCCTTGTGCGAGGAAGAACGCGACGACGGGCTGGGCAAACATGCCGAGCTTGAAGAGGCCGAAGTCCTGGCCTTTCAGGAAGAGAAACACACCGAGCGGAATCATGATCATGCCGAGCACGGCGGCGGGAATGCCGCGCCACAGGCTGATCAACACGCGCGTGAGGAGGTAGATCATCATCGCGAGGCCGAGCGCGATCACGATGGAGAGGAGAGGGTCGTTGCCGACGACGCCGAACGCGTGCAGGCCGAAAACCATCGGGAGGAAGGACGGCACGAGCGTCCATGGAAAGAGCACCAGTCCGTCGAGCTGCGAGATGTCGGCCATCGCGCCGAGGCCGGCCGAGCCCATGGACTGCAGGATGAGCGTGTTGATGAACTGATAGGTGTTGATGCCCATCAGGGCGAAGGTGAGGACGCCGATCATCAGGATGCGTTGCGCGAACTCGTTGAAACCGGCGGGGCGCTTGTAGCGCAGGCGCAGGGCGAAAAGCAGAATGCTGAGCGCGATGAACGGCGCGACCTCGGGATAGGTGACGCCCATCGAGGCGACGAGCAGGCCGGTGGCGCAGACGGAATTCCACTGGAAACGAATGTCGCGCAGCATGAGCGAGCACGCGCAGATGAGGAGCGAGATGCCGCCCACTTGGGCGATGAGCTGGTAGAGCGTGCCCAAGCTAAAGAGCGGGCTCATCGCGAGCAGCGGCAGCGCGATCAGGGCGAGCTTGCGGTAGCGGCCGCGGAAAAGGGTGAGCGCGCCGAGGCTGAAAAGTTGCAACAGCGTCAGCGAGAAAATCACCGGCATGAAAATCTGGTGCGGATTCAGCCCGGTGAGCGAGCAGGCCCACGAGAGGAGCAGTTCGCTGCCGGGGCGAATCTGCTGCAGCGCGTGCATGAACCAGAAGTGCTGGCTGTAATCGCGGCCCTCGAGCTCGGTCTGGGTCGGGAGAAAATAGTAGCTGTTGTTGAGGAAACGCTCGGCGGCGAGGGTGTAGTTCGCCATGTCGTCGTTGCCGTAGGAGACCCAGTTGAAGCCGAACTTGAACATCGGCCAGCCGGTATAGATGAGGTAAACCAGCAGGATGCCGTAGAAGGGGAGCAGTTGCCGCCAAGGGAAAGCCGGGCGACGCCAGGCGAGGATCGCGAGCGAGACGACGGCGAGGCCGATGGTGACCCACGGCCCGGCGGCCTTGATGGGGTGGCCCCATTTGCTGGCGGCGTTAATGGCGAGAACGGTCAGGCCCATGCCGAGGGTCGGCGCGAGGAACCAGCTCCAGAGCACGCCGAAGCGCACCTTCAATCCGCTCAGCGCGGCTTGGCCGACGAGCGTGAAGAACATGAAGGCGCAGAGAATAAAAAGAAACGGGAGCATGGAGGAAAACGGGTGCGGATTTTTTTTACGCGGGTGCGTGGGGGGCGATGGGCGCCGGGCGTTTTAGTATTTGATTTTAAGGGCGCGGAGGCGGGAGCAGATTGCGCCGTCGAAGCGGGCCTTGCGGGCGTAGCGATGGATCATCTCGGGATCGATGCCGCGCGGGTGGATGCGGGTGCGGATCTTGGTCATCTCATCGCTACCGATGGAGTGGATGTGCTGGCTGGTCTTCTGATGCGCGTGAACGCGGAAGGAGCCGAGGAAGTAGGGGAGGCGCACGATCTTGGCATCGACGGCTTGAAATCTGAGCAACAAATCCCAATCCAGCGCAAACTGGAAGTCCGGGTCGATGCCGCCGGCGAGATCCCACGCGCGTTTGCGCCAGAAGAGCGTCTCCTGCGGCACGTAGTCGATCCACTCAAGCGTCGCCGGATCGTGCGGCGGCATCACCCAGCGGCCGATTTCCTGGTCGCTTTCGTCGATGATGAGGCGGTGACCGTAGACGACATCGACGTCGGGATGGGTGGCGAAATATTCCGCGACGTAGCGGAGGGCACGGGGATTGATGAAGTCGTCGGAATTGAGCCACGCCATGATGTCGTCGTCGCCGAGATCGGCGAGGTGCTTGAAGCCCTTGCCGATGGCGTCGGCCTGGCCGCGATCTTTGGCGGACTCGTAGTGGGTCAACTTATCCTTGTAGCGCGCGATGATGGCCTGGCAGCCGTCGGTCGAGCCGCCGTCCTGCACGATGTAGCGGAGCTTCGGATAATTCTGATTCAACACGCTCAGCATCGTGCTCTCGATGTAGAGCTGCTGGTTGAAGGAGGGCGTGACGATGCCGACCTGTGGCAACTGGTGCACGGCGAGTTTCGGCTTGGGGAAACGGTCCCAGACGATGGGCCGCGCCGGGTATTGGCGGAGCACGCCGACCTGCATCCAGTATTTTTCGACGACGCGTTCGAACAGCCATTCGTCGAAGGGCCGGGAAACTTTTACCTTCCAGCTTTCGCGACCCCCGATCCAGAGCTTGCGAAGTTTCGCGCCGACCGTCGTGGAGTCGATGGCGAGCTGCTTGATGAGCGTCTCGCGCTCGTCGCACACGCGCTTGAGCGACTGGAGCACGGCTTCTTTTTCGCCGAGCTGGCGGCCGTAGAATTTCGCGATTTCGAGATTGGTGTAGCCGTTGAGGAGATGGTGCAGCGAGGTCTCGCGCTCGGCGAGTTGCGCGCGTTGGGCGACGATCTCGCGGTCGCGGAGAGCGAGCACGGCCTCGATGTTGCGGATGTGAACGTCCTTGGCTTCGAGCCAGCCGGAAATCTCGGCGGCGTTGGGCGGCATGGAGGCCAGAATTTTTTCGACGTGCGCGAGGCGGGCAAGCTTGGGGGTCAGCTCCGTTTCACGCGTTTTGGCGGACTCCGCGGCTGCGGAAGTGGCGGCGGTGAGCGCGGTGGTTTTCGCGGCGAGCTCGGCTTCGAGTCGGGCGACGCTGGCGGTGAGGCGGGCGAAATCGGCGGCTTTCGCCTCGGCGGCGACGTTTTGCGCGGCGACGATCTTCTGGAAATTCTTCACGTGGCCATCGAGCGTGAAGATGAGCTGCTCGCGCTCGTTGGAGATTTGCTTGAGCGAGGCGATCTCGGCGTCCTTGCCGTTGGTCTCGTTTTTGAGGGAGGCAATCTCCCCGTCCTTCACGTCGGCCTCGTGCTTGAGGGAGGCGATCTCGGTGTCCTTGAAATTGGTCTCGTTTTTGAGCGAGGCGATCTCGGTGTCTTTGAAATTGGTTTCGTCTTTGAGGGAGGCGATCTCGGTGTCCTTGGTGTCGGTCTCGCTCTTGAGGGAGGCGATTTCGGTGTCCTTGACGTTGGTTTCGTTTTTGAGATCGACGATCTCGGCGTCTTTCTCGACGGCGGCTTTTTTCAGCGCGGCGATCTCGATTTGTTTTTCCTTTAGCTGGGCGTCGAGGATGTCGTAGCCGTCGGCCTTGTCCTTGATTTTGAGCAGGGTGACGGTGTGGCGCGTCATGTAGGCCGTGAGCGCGGCATGGGCGGCACGGGGGGCGAAGACGATGACGTCGTTGAAAATCTTCAGCTCGTGGGAGGCTCCGACAGAGCGCAGGGCGTCGATCACCTCGTCGAGAC
>JANYBX010000031.1 GCA_025360615.1 Opitutia bacterium | reverse complement strand
CGAGATCGATCAGCTCGATCGCGTTGGCTTTCGCCTGCGCGAGATGATCGGCCTTGTCGCGCCGGCAGAGCAGCCCGCCGTGGATTTTCGGGTGCAGGGTTTTCACGCGGCCTTCCATGATTTCCGGGAACCCCGTGTGCTGGCTCACCTCGGTCACGGGCAGGCCTTTTTCGGCGAGCAGCTTCGCCGTGCCGCCCGTCGAGAGCAGCGTATAGCCGTGAGTGCGCACGAGCGCCGTGGCGAACTCGACGAGACCTTGTTTGTCGCTGACGGAAAGCAGAGCCAGTTTTGCCATGGAAACCGCGTTTGTGCGGAGCCGCCCCGCGCGCAGCAAGCCCGAAGCGCCGGCGGCCGCCGACCATCTCACGCCACGCTTGCCCGCATCCCGTTCCCGGTTCTCTTTGCCCGTGTGTCCAGTTGTTCGCTCCCGCTTCCCGGCCTCACGGCCCGCCTCGACAAACTCGCCTATCACCACGGCGGTGTGAGTCTCCCGCCGGACAAGCCGCACGCCTTCGTCTATTTCATTACGATCCACAACGGCTCCGAGCACACCGTCACCCTCCTCGGCCGCAAATGGGTCGTGGAACACTCCGACGGCTCCCGGCTCGTGATCGAGGGCGACAAGATCGTCGGGGAAACGCCCCGTCTCGCGCCGGGCGAACAGTTCTCCTACAACAGCTATCACGTCACCGGCTGTGACGCCCGCGCCCACGGCAGTTTTCACGGCACCGACGAGCTTGGCCGCAAAATCCACGTCCTCCTTCCCCCCTTCGAACTGCACGTGCCGGCCGAGCCGCCCTGCTAAAACAACGTTGTAAAATTGGTTCTCGTTCTCCCCGGGCTTCTCGTTCTCTGTGGACCATTCATGAAGCTAACAGACCTTAACCGCGTCGGCGGGATCGGTGCCAACTCGATGCTCGTCCAGCTCGGCGACCTCCGCATTCTCGTCGATTGCGGCCTCAATCCCAAGCAGGTCGGCCGCGCCGCCTCGCCGGACTTGAGTCCTCTCCGCGGCCAGAATCTCGATCTCATCATCATCACGCACTGCCATCTCGACCACATCGGCAGCCTGCCCGTCGTGATGCGCGAGCATCCGAACACCCCGGTTATCATGACCACGTCCAGCCGCCTCCTCATCGAGCGCATGCTGCACAACTCCGCCAATGTCATGATGCGCCAGCGCGAGGAGCAAAACATCCCCGACTACCCGCTCTTCACCCACGAGGAAATCGACCGCTGCGGCAAACGCATGGTCGGCCTCAATTTCAACCAGGTGAAAAAATTCACCGGCGGCAAAGACGAGATCGAGCTCATCCTCCACCCGGCCGGCCACGTCGCCGGCGCCGCCGCCATCGAGATTCACCACAAGCACCGCAGCATCTTCTTCACCGGCGACGTCCTCTTCACCGACCAACGCACGCTGAAGGGCGCGCGTTTCCCCGCCGGCCACTTCGACACGCTCATCACCGAGACGACCCGTGGCACCACCGAGCGCCCCCTCGGCAAAAGCCGCTCGGAAGAAATGCTCCGCCTCGTCTCCAGCATCAACGACACCATCCAGCGCGGCGGCTCATTTTTAATCCCCGTGTTCGCGCTCGGCCGCATGCAGGAAGTCCTCGCGATCCTCCACGACGCCCGGAAATTCGGCAAACTCGTCGACTGCCCCATTTTCGCCTCCGGCCTCGGCATGGACCTCGCCGACTACCTCGACGAAATCACCCGCAAGACCAAGCACGTCCAGTTCAACCGCGGCATCATCAAGGATCTCAAAATCAAGCCCACGCCCCGCAAGCTCAACGCCGGCGAAGACCCGCAGCAAAACGCCCTCTACATCATCAGCTCCGGAATGTTGGTCGAGCGCACGCCCAGCTACACGCTCGCCTCCGGCCTCCTCGGCCACGCGCGCAACACCATCGGTTTCGTCGGCTACTGCGACCCGGAAACCCCCGGCGGCGAACTCCTCGCCTGCGCCCCCGGCGACACGTTCCTCTTCAAAACCGCGAACGTGAAAGTGAAAATCAAAGCCCGCGTCGAGCGCTTCGAACTCAGCGGCCACGCCGACCGCGACGAACTCCTCCAGTTCGCCGTGCAGACCGAAGCCCGCAGCGTGATCCTCACCCACGGCGACCCCGCCGCCCGCGCCTGGTTCATGGAGCAACTCACCGCGCAGATGCCCAATACCAAGATCCTCGATCCCGTCCCCCTGCAAACCTACCAAGTCTGAAGATAGGGCGGGTTATCCCTAACCCGCCGGTGGGCCCCAGCTCACGGGTGTGCCGTGCTCAACTTGGCGCGTGATGAACCACGCGCCCTCTCCTCACACCTTCACCAGCTCCCGCAACCGCGCCGAGACAATCGGCCCGCCCGCGACGTAGACGATCTTCCCCATTTTCAGGTTAAACGTCTTCATCGGCAGCTGTTCGCCGTTCAGAAAAAAAATTTCCCCGCCTGCCGCGCGCAGCAGCGGAATCGCCGCCGCGAGATCCCAGATCTTCACGTTGAAATCCACGCACCCGTCGAAGAGCCCCGCCGCGACGTAGGCCAGATGCAGCGTCGCGCTGCCCAGTCCGCGAATCTTGAACTGCCCCAGCACCGCGTTCGCCGCCGGCAGCAGCGCTGGCTCAAACGGACGGTGAAACCCCACGATGCTTTCCGCGTGCGGCGCGACATTTAGCACGCGCACGCCCGTTCGAGCCCCATCGTGCATCCCGAAGCCCGGCCCCCCGTGCATCAACGTCCGCCGGCTCAAATCATAGACCACCCCATACACCGGCACCCCACTCTCGCACAGAGCGAGCGAGATGGCGCAGTGCGGAATGCCCAGCGCGAAATTATTCGTCCCATCGATCGGATCGAGCACCCACGAAAACTGCGCCGTCACCGGAATCGGCGCATCGGTCTCCGCGAGTTCTTCACTGAAAAACTGGTCCGCAGAAAACTGCTCCGACAACTCCCGAAAAATATTTTCCGAAATCGCCACGTCGACGGCCGTCACGCGCGTGCCATCGCTCTTCCACCGGCTCTCCGCCCGCCCAAACTCCCGGTGGAGCAACTCCGTCTGGGCGAGCACCGCGTGCTTCGCCGCTTCGATTCGTTTCAATAATTCCGCAGAAGTCATGCGCTCACGAAACACACGAAAGCACCCTAAAACCAAATCCTTTTCTCGCCCTTTCGCGCCTTTCGCGGGCCACTCCTATTCATAGTCGTAGAGCTTCGGGTCACGCGTCGGCGCTGCTCGCCGCACTTTCAACCGCGCCCTCGCCTCCTTCTGCTCCATTGCTGGCGGCCCATCGCCGCCCTCATCGCCCTCCCCCGCCCCCCCGCCCCCCATCTGTTCCTCCAGCG
>JANYBX010000030.1 GCA_025360615.1 Opitutia bacterium | reverse complement strand
CCTGGAAAAAGGCGACTACGCGCACTGGTGATAAATGGAAATATGAAAACGAACAGGCTCTCCATCCGCCATCGCTCTTTTGGCCGCGTATTTTCTGCGGTGATTTTTGCTTCGCTCGTTCATGCCCTCTCGGCCGCGACGAATGCGGACCTCGTCCATCAACACCTCGACGGCCTGCGTGGCGTGCAAGTGCCCAAGGAAGATGCGAAGATCGACGAACTGAACAAGCGGATGGACGCCGCGTGGACTTTCGTCCGCGGGCACAAATCGGCGGCCCTCCCCATCGTCGAGGTCGAACTCCGAAAAGCCGTCGCAGACCAGGCTCCCGATCAATTCTTCCTTCTCGATATGAGCTATCTCCTGCTCAGCGAGCAGGGCGAAAAGGCCGCGAGCCTCGCGGTTTCAGCCCTCGAACGCATCGACCCAAACGCAGACATCATCCAAGCCAATTGGGTGGAATTGTTTCACTGCACGATGAAGCTCGGCGCTTCCGGACGGGAAATCCCCCGCTACCTCGGCTTGGTTGACCGCCTTTTCCTCACCACCGCTCGCGACATCCACTTTTTCCGCGAACCCCATCTCGTGAAGCTCAGCCCAACCGATGTTCGATGTTTCGTTTACGGCGTAGCAGGAGAACCTGCGGCGCAACACTTGACTGAATTGCTGCCGAACCACACGGCGGAACTCCCCCAAATAATTCAAGTTCTGAGCGCAATTGGATCGGAATCCAATGTCATGGGGGTTCAGTCGTCGATTAAATCGCTTCGTGACTACGAAAACGTGAGCGCCTGCATCACTTTTATGATGGAAGTTGGCGGGCCGGCTGGACGAGCCGCGGTCCTCGCACTCGAACCCAGAGACCTTGATGAACGCGCTCGGGATCACTTTCAAAAAATCCGCCCGAAGGTCGAGGCAGTCACATTTGCGGCCCTAACAAACGTGCTCGAACAAATGGATAATTTTAAGGCCAAGGTCAGTGACGCCAAGTTGCAACGTCAGCTCGATGCGATGGAAGAGCATGACGGAGCCGACAACAACACCGCGCCATCCGCCGTGGTCAAAGCAGGCATCGAGACCCCAAAGTTATTGGCTCAGTTGAAGCGGATTCGTGCCCGCTCGTTTCGCCGGGAAACCAACCACGTGTTCGAGGATTTAGAAGTAACCAACACCATCATTAACGCCCTCCAGTTCAAAACAGCCAGCCGCTGACAAGCTGAGGATTTCGCGCGCGACTGCCGCTCGTCTCACCCTTAAGCCGCATTCTCCGTCGGCTCGGCCTTCGGCGCGCGGCGGAGCGTCGGCCGACGCCGGCCGGCGACCACGGCGGCATCGATGATGACCTCCGTTACATCGTCGCGCTGCGGGAGGTCATACATGATCTCCAACATGATATTTTCCAAAATGGAACGCAGCGCGCGCGCGCCCGTCTTCAGCTCGATCGCCTTTTGCGCGATGGCCTTCACGGCGTCACCGGTGAAACGCAGGCGCACACCGTCGATCGCGAAGAGCTTCGCATACTGCTTCACCGTCGCGTTTTTCGTCTTGAGCAGAATCTTTTCGAGATCCTCGACTGCGAGCTGATCGAGCACGGAGACGACCGGCAGGCGGCCGATAAACTCCGGGATCATGCCGAAGCGCACCAGATCCTCGGGCGCGATTTTCTTCATCATCTCCTCCGGAGTGAGTTCCTTGTTGTCCTGCGCGCTGACGTGGAAGCCGAGCGAACGTTGCCCGAGGCGTTTCTTCACAATCTGGTCGAGGCCGACAAACGCGCCACCGCAGATGAAGAGAATATTGGCCGTGTTAACCTGAATGTATTCCTGATTCGGGTGCTTGCGGCCGCCTTGCGGGGGGACGTTGCACACCGTGCCTTCGAGAATTTTCAGCAGCGCCTGCTGCACGCCTTCACCCGAAACGTCGCGGGTAATCGAAACGTTTTCCGTCGTGCGGCGGATCTTGTCGATTTCGTCGATGTAGATGATGCCGCACTCGGCGCGCTTCACATCGTAGTTCGCATTCTGGAGCAGGCGCAGGACCACATTTTCCACATCTTCGCCGACGTAGCCGGCTTCGGTCAGCGTCGTGGCGTCGGAGATGGCAAAGGGCACATCGAGAATTTTCGCGAGTGTGCGGGCGAGCAGCGTCTTGCCGGAGCCCGTCGGGCCGGCGAGGAGGATGTTGCTCTTCTCGATCTCGACTTCGCTGAACTCCGGCGAGAGCGCCGCCGAGCCCTTCGGGGATTGGCCGGTGTCGAACATCAGGCGCTTGTAGTGATTGTAGACGGCGACTGAGAGCACCTTCTTCGCGTGGTCCTGCCCGATCACAAAGTCGTCGAGCGTGCGCTTGATCTCGGAGGGCTTGAGCTGGCGGAAGGCCGGCTTCGCGTCGGCCGTGGCCGCTGGCTTCACCTCGCGGTCGATGATCGTCTTGCAAACGTTGACGCACGAGTCGCAGATATAAACGCCCGGGCCCGCGATGATTTTTTTAACCTCGCCCTGCGACTTCCCGCAGAAGGAACACAGCGTCACGCGCGATGATTTGGCCATGTCAGCAAAATGTCCGGCTCAACCGGGTAGTCCAGTGCGGAGTTCGCCGGCCGCCATGCGGGCAACACTCACGCCGCGCTCGGCACTAGGATCGCTTTCGCTTCCCGGGTCGAGGTGAGGACTTGATCGACGATCCCGTAGGTCTTCGCTTCGCCGGCATCCATGTAGTAATCGCGATCGGAGTCTTTCTCGACCTGTTCGGCAGTCTTGCCCGTGTGCTTGGAGAGGACGTTGTTGAGCGTCTGGCGCCAACGGATGATTTCCTTCGCCGCGATCGCGATGTCGGCCGTCTGGCCACCGGCGCCACCGCTGGGCTGGTGGATCATCACGCGGCTGTTGGGGAGCGCGAAACGTTTCCCTTTCGTGCCCGCCGCGAGCAACACCGTGCTCATGCTGGCGGCCATGCCGATGCAGTAGGTCACGACGTCATACTGCATGAAGTTCATCGTGTCGTAGATCGCCATCCCGCCCGTCACGCTGCCGCCGGGGGAGTTGATGTAAACGTGAACGTCCTTCTTCGCGTCCTCCATTTGGAGGTAGAGCATCTGGGCGATCACCAAGTTCGCCACCGCATCGTCGATCGGCGTGCCGATGAAAATGATGCGGTCCTTCAGCAACCTCGAGTAAACGTCCATGGCCCGCGTCTCGCGGCCGTTGCTGTCGTAGATAGTCGGGTTGGGAAGGTAGTAGCTCACGGTATGGGTTGATCGGTCGTTCAAGCCTTCGGCTGGACCGTCGAGACCGTAGCCTTGGAGACAAGAAAATCAACCGCCTTGTCGAAAATGATGTTCTGCTGGATCGCGCGGAGCTGGTCGCGGTTGTTCGTGAGTTCCTTCACGAGCTTCTCGGGCTTCTGGCCCGTGCGGTTGGCCTCGCGGTAAATGAAGTTGTCGATGTCGCGCTCGCTGACTTGGATTTTTTCCGCCTCGGCGACTTTCGCGAGGATGAGCTGCACCTTCACGCGTTGCGTCGCGGCTTTCTGCGCGCCGGCGAACAGCTCTTTTTTGTCCTTCTCGAACTGCTCCTGCGGGATGCCGCGGCGCATGTTTTCCTCGATGAACTGGCGGAGCACGCCCTGCGTCTCGGAATCGACGAGGCTCTGCGGCACGGCAAAATCAACCTTGGCCGCGAGCGCGGCGGTGACCTGCTGGCGCTGCGCGCTCTTGTTCTCGTAGTCCTTCCGCATTTTCAGGTTGTTGAGGACGCTGCTCTTCAGGCTATCCAGGTTGTCCACCTGCTGCGCCTTGAAAAACTCCTCGTTCAGTTCCGGCAGCACCCGCTCGCGGATTTCCTGAATCGTCAGCGCATAGTTCGCGCTCTTGCCCGCCAGCGCGGGCACCGCGGCGAAATCCGCCGGGAACGTAATCGCGACGTCCTTCGTGTCGCCCGCTTTCACCCCGGCGAGCTGCAGGCCGAGACCGGGAATGACGCCTTCCTGCGCGCCCTCGACTTCTTCCCACGTCTGCGGGACGGAGCCGTAAATTTGTTTATCCGGCGCCAGCTCGGCGATGGCCTGGCCATCCACGGTGCCCTCGTAGGCGAGCTTCACGTAGTCGCCTTTTTGCGCGGCGCGATCCGCCGCTTTGAAATCGGCTTTCTCGGAGCGGAGACCCTCGATGACATTGTCTACTTCCGCCTCGGTGGGTTCGGTCGAAGCGATCTCAGTCGGCAGGCCAACGTAATCGGGCAGCGTAAATTCCGGGCGAATATCAACCGTGACCGTCACCGCGGCGGCGAGGCCGGGCTCGATGGTGCCTTCCTCGACATTCACGATATTGAGCACCTCAAGTTTTTCCTTTTCGAGCGCGCTGCGGTAGGCCTTCGACACGACTTTCTGCTTAAACTCGCCCGCGATATCCTTGGCGTAACGCTTGATCACCAGCGCGGCCGGAGCCTTGCCGGGACGAAACCCGGGGATCTGCGCGCCCTTGGAAAATTCGGCGATCACGGCCTGTTGCTCGGCGTCAACTTCGCTCGGGTCGAGGGTGACGACGATGCTCTTGCGGGTGTCGGAAACGTGGTTCAGTTGGATGTTCACAGGGGAATCAAAAACGGGTTTTCGTTGGTAGAATTGGGCACGCTAGGTCGGGCGCAGGCGCGGTCAATCTTGGATTCGACCCGCTGCGCGCTTGCACGCCACCGGCGCGCGGCGTTTCGTGCCAGCGGATGCCGAGCCTTCGCCAACTCCTTCGCAGCCACGCCCCGTTGTTGCTGATCGACGCCTCCTCCACCCGCGTGCAAGTCGGCCTGCTCGGCGCCGCAAATCACGCCGACCAATGGGCCGCGCTCGACGACGAGGCCGGCGTCGCGATTTTCCAAGGCATCGAACAACTCAACGTCGATCTGGCGGCGATCCGCGCCTTCGTTTTCTGCGAAGGCCCCGGCTCCATCCTCGGCATCCGCACCGCCGCTATGGCGATCCGCACGTGGCAGACGCTCGTGCCGCGTCCGGCCTTTGCCTACGGCAGTCTCGCCTTGGTCGCCGCCGCGCTCGGCCGCGACGAGGTAAACGTGATCGCCGACGCGCGCCGCGACTCGTGGCACGTGCAGTCACTTGGTCAAAAACTCCGCCGCGTGCCGACCGTCGAACTTTCCGGCGAACTCATCATGCCGGAAAATTTCCGCCATTGGACGCCGCTCCCGCCCACGCTCGCCCGCACGCCCTACGATGTTTCCGCGCTGCTGGCGCGCGTGCCCGACGCGGAATTGTTTCGCGAAACTGCCGAGCCCGATGCGTTTCTCCACGAGGAGCCGACCTACGCCACCTGGACGCCGCAAATCCACCGCGCGCCGACGCCGCCATGAACGCCACCGCCGCCACGCATCCGCTGCGCTGTTGGGCCGAGATCGACCTCTCCGCGCTCGAGCGCAACCTCCGCCTCATCCGCGCCTCGCTCCCCCCGCGGATGCGCTACGTCGCCGTCGTGAAAGCCGACGCCTACGGCCACGGCCTGCATCAAACCGCCGCGCGCCTCATGCACGCCGGCGCCGATCTTTTCGCCGTGGCCAACCTCACCGAGGCCGCCGCCCTGCGCGAACTCGGCCCCGGCTGGCCCATCCTTCTCCTCAGTCCGTTGCTGCCCGAGGAAGATCGCTTCCTCGCCGAATACGATCTCGCGGCCACGGTCTCGTCCGCCGACGAAGTCGCCCGTTTCGAAGCCGCCGCTCGCGCCGCGGGCCGCGAAATTTCCGTGCATCTTAAAATCGACACCGGCATGGGCCGGCTCGGCGTCTGGCACGAAGAAGCGCCCGCCCTCCACGCGCAAATCGTCGCCGCCTCTCACCTGCGGCTCGCGGGCGTGTTCACCCATTTCGCCTCTCCCGACGACGACCCGGCCTTCACCGCCGAGCAGCGCCGCCGCTTCCTCGCTGCGCTCGAAAAATTTCCCGGCCTCGATCCCGCCGCGCTCTTCATCCACGCCGACAACAGCTCCGGCCTCGAGTCCATGCCCGGCGTCAGCCCATTCAACGCCGTCCGCGTCGGCCTGCTCCAATTTGGCGTGCTCCCCCACTCCACCTCGCTGCTCGTGCAAGTTCGCACGGAGCCCGTCTTCAGTTTTCGCACGCGCATCGGCCTCGTGAAAACCCTCCCGCGCGGCACCAGTATCAGCTACGGCCGCACGCACACGCTCGCGCGCGACACCCGCATCGCGATCCTGTGCGCCGGCTACGCCGACGGACTGCCGCGCGCCGCCAGCAACCGCGCCCAAGTCCTCATCCACGGCCAGCGTTGCCCCGTGCTCGGCCGCGTGACCATGGATCAAACCGTCGTTGACGTCACCCACGTCCCCCCCGCCGCCGTCGGCGACGAAGCCGTGCTCGTCGGCCGCCAAAACGACGCCGAGATTTCCCTCGCCGAATTCAGCCGCTGGGCTGACACGATCCCGTGGGAAACCCTCTGCTCCGTCACTAAACGCGTGCCCCGCCTCTACCGCACCGCGCTCGGCGTTTAGTTTTTTCAATCCTCAGGAAACCCCGCCCTCAAAACCGCGTCTACGCTCCGTATGACCCCGTCACTTTCCCCCGAGGACGCGTGGCAACCGCTGTCCGCCGCCGACTGGAACCCCGCGGCTGCCCAGCACCTCCTCCGCCGCACCGGCTGGACCGCGCGCCCCGCCGAAGTGGAGCGCGCCGTGCAGGAAGGCCTCATCGCGACGCTCGACCGCCTCTTCCCCGCCGAGCCGGCGCTCTTCGCGAAACCCCGGCTCATTGCCCGGCTTGAGGAAGAAGCGCCCGTAAATCTCCAGAAGGCAAAAAACGCCACCCCCGAGGAGAAACGGCTCCTCCAACGCGAGGCGAACGAGCGCGCGCAGATGGCGCTTCAAGACATGAGCATTCGCTGGCTCCGCCTCGCGGTCGAACCGGTCAACGCCGCGTTCGCCAAATGGACGCTGTTTCTCGGCGACGTCTATGTCGTCGCCTCGCAGAAAATCACCAACGCCGGCCTGCTCTACCGCCACGCCGATCTCATCTCGCGTCACGCCTTCGGTCCCGCGCCTGCTCTCACGAAGGCCGTCTCCCGCTCGCCGGCGATGATTATCTATCTCGACCTCAACCAAAGCCAGTTGAAGGCCCCCAACGAAAATTTTGCCCGCGAACTCTTCGAGCTCTTCGTCCTCGGCGAGGGCAACTACACCGAGCCGGACATTAAGGAAGCCGCGCGCGCTTTCACCGGTTACCGCGCGCAACAGTTCGCCAGCGAGTTCCGCTACGTGCCCCAGCAACACGACGCCACGCCGAAAACCATCTTCGGTCAGACCGGCCCGTTTACCGGCGACGAGGTGATCGACCTCGCCTATGCGCAGCCCGCCGCCGCGTCGTTCCTGCCGCACGAGATGGTGAAATTTTACCTGAGCGACACGCCCTTGCCGACGGAGCACCTTTCCGCGCTCGGCTCGATCTGGCGCACCGCCGATTTCAATTTGCGCACGCTCGCGCAGCGCTTCTTCGGCAGCCACCTGTTTTTCGCACCGGAATTTCGCGGCAACTTCATCAAGAGCCCCGTGCAGTTCTCTCTCGGCCTGCTGCAAGATCTGCAGCTCGATCTCGCCCCGCTCCCACGCTTCGTGCTGAATCCCCTTCGCCAAATGGGTCAGACGCTCTACAATCCGCCCAACATTCGCGGCTGGGTCGGCGGCCGCAACTGGATCAACTCCGCCACCCTCGCCGCCCGTCGCGCCCTCGTCGAATCTCTCTTCGTTCCCATTGACGAGAAAAATCTCAATGCCGACGAACAGATCGAACTCGTCGCCGCCCGCGCCGACGGCGCGGAGAATTTCACCACGCCCAAGGAGCGCCTCGACGAATATGCGCGCCTCGATCCCCCCGCCGCTGCCGCGCGCCTGGTAAGCACGTTTCTCCCCGCTCCGGGTAACGAATCCCTGCGACAGAATCTCGCTCAGTTCATCGCCGCCGGCCCGCCCGCCGAAGCCGAGCGTCTCCGCCGCGTGCGCCGCGCCGCCGTCACGCTCCTCCAATCCCCCGATTATCAACTCTGCTAAACCCGCGTTTCCCCATGTCCTCGAACCGCTCCGCCTCGTTTCTCCCCGCCACCCGCCGCGAGTTTCTCCGCCACTCGACCCGCGGCATCGGTCTCCTCGCCTTCAGCCGCTTCGCCCCGTCGTTCCTCGTGCAGTCCGCGCTCGCCCAGTCGCCCGCGCCGGAAGAAGACCGCCGCATCCTCGTCCTCGTCCAACTCGCCGGCGGCAACGACGG
>JANYBX010000556.1 GCA_025360615.1 Opitutia bacterium | reverse complement strand
GGAAATTCAAAGACTCGCGGGCGGACCCCTGTCGGGCTCCCGGCGACGCGTGATGGCGCGTCATTGTCCTCGAGCATGATCGACACATTTGTAATATAATACGTTACAAACTAGATTGGCCATTCGGCGGAGTGACGAGGGTGTTAGCGGGGGTCTTATAGAGGAAAAACTGGGCGCCGGCTCGGATTTTAGGCCGCGAAGTCAGATTAGACAAATCGAGTTTGTAATATAATACATTACAAGCTGGTCGTGGCTGAGACGATGGGGCGATGCCTGCGGCAGAGGACGGAGCGGCGCGGCGAATGGCTTGAACGCCACTTGGGAACCACGGCTTTGCGCCCGAGTGGCGTCAGCCAAAAGTGACGCAGGCGAGGCGCCCCGGGGATCGCGCCGGAGGCAGGCCGGGCCGCGAGCGGTGGCGTCAGCCGGCGCGAAAACGGGCGGCGAGTCGCAAGCGGCGCGGTTCACCTCGCGCGGGGCCCTACCGCCGCAAATACAAAACGCATCAGGCCGCCGCGACGCCCCGCCATCATGCCCGGGCTTGTTCAACCGGCTCCCGTGTCGCGCTACGGCGACACGGAACGCTCTGCGTTAGGCTCTTTTTCTGATGAGCGTTTCAAATTCGTGGTCCTCTGCCGGGTCTAATCCGACGCCCAGAAAGCGATGATCTTCCGTCGGCTGAAACAATGGTTTATCGAGCAGCTTAGCATAGTCGCCCCCCATCCCGCCCGCAGTGAGACGATAATTCCACAGTATGTCGGCCAGGGCTTTTCTTTCTTTCCGATATGTGCCGTTGATGTCCTCGGCAGAGCCCAACGGAAAGAGACGCCACCCAGACGGGAAAATCCGGTAGTAAACTAACGATTGCGTAAAGCCGCTCCTACCGTTTCTGCAATACCGGAGCTTGGCTCCACCTCGTGTTACTTTTTTTCGGAAGGAGCGGGGAGGGCGGGCAGCGCGGGTTTCTCGGTGGGAGCGAGTTTATCGACGGTCGTGGGTTTTTCGGCGGGGAGGATCGTTACGCGGGAGGCGTGGGCTTGGCCGAGGTAGGTTTTCGCCAGCGCGGAGAGTTCGGCGGCGGTGATTGACTCGACGTCGGGTTGGCGCGAGCGGGCCCAGTCGAGGACTTCGGGTTTTTCCTGCGCGCGGTTCAGCACGCTGCCGATCCAATAGGCGTTGGTGCGCGCGGACTCCTTGAGCGCGGTGAGCGCGGGTTGGCGGGCGCGGTCGAGTTCGTCGGCGGTCACGCCATTCGTGGCGAGGTCTTCACCGATGGTCACGATGAGGTCGGAAATTTTCCCGGCGACGGCGGGATCGACGACGCAGGTGGCTTGAAAATATCCGTAGCCGGGAAAGGTGTCGCTCGCACTGCTGCCGGCCCGGGGGCTGTAGGTGCCGCCGATTTCCTCGCGCACTTTCACGCGGAGGCGATCGTTGAGCACGCTGGCGAGGAGGTTGAGCCGGCGGGCGCGTTTCACGTCGAAGCCATCGGTCGAGGGCCAGTAGATGAAGACGTTGCCTTTCGGAATTTCCGAGGCGATCGCATAGGTTTTCGTGAAGGGCGTGGCGGGGAAGGAAACTTTTTTCAACGCGTCGAGCGCGGGCTTGGGCTCGCGCGGCGGGAGCGTGCCGAGCGTTTGGGCGGCGGCGGCGATGGCGGCTTCGACATCGAGATCGCCGACGAGCGCGATTTCCAACGCGCCTTTCGCGAACTGCGGCGCAAGCCACGCGCGGACTTCGGCGGTGGTGCGGGAGAGCATGACTTCCTTCGGGGGGACACCGAAGCGCGGGTCGCCGCTGGCGAGGAGGTTGGCGACTTCCGTGGCCATCGGGCCGCTGGCGGTGTGCTCGAAGCCGAGAAACATTTGCTCGATGCCTTTTTGCGCCTGACGCAGGGCTTCGGGTCGGTAGCCGGGATCGGTGAGGAACGCGGTGATGAGCTGGAGTTCGAGCAAGAGATGGTCGGGCGTGGTGCCGCCGCCGAAGCCGAAGGCGTCGTTGCCGGAGTTGAAGCCGATGCCGACGTTTTTGCCGGCGTTGATCCGACGGAGATCGTCGGCGCTGTGTTGGCCAAGTCCGCCAGCGGTGAAGGTGGCATCGGAGAGCGCGTCGAGCCCGCGTTGGCCGGCGGGTTGCGTGATACTGCCATTGCCGATCCGCGCGCGAAGGCTGATGCGACCGGCTTCGAAATCGGTTTTCTTGAGGTTGAGGCGGACGCCGTTGGCGAATTCCACGAGGGTGATGTCGAGGTCGTCGATGTGGGTGCGTTTCGCGATTTGGCCGGGAGCGCCCCAATCGGCGTAGCCCCACTTGGCCTCGGCTTGCGCGGCGGGCGCGGCGACGGCGAGGGCGCGGGAGGATTCGTAGGCGGAGGCGATGGCGGCGTCCGCATCGCCGGGGATTTTGGCGTTGCCGGTGACGATGACGTAGCGGCCGGGGGCGGAGAATGCGGCGCGGAGGGCGGCAAGGCAGTCGGCGGCGGTGATCTTATCGAGGACCGGCTGATAGATCTCGCGCTCGGACTCGGGGTGGGTGAACACATCCTGGTCGAGAATGCTTTCGGCGAGTTCGTTCGCGAGGTCGGGCGAGTGGCGGGTGGAGGCGGTTTTCACGGCTTGGTCGAGCGCGTTGGTGTAGGTGGCGACGACCTCTTTCAGCTCGGGGGTTTGGAAACCGTGTTCGAGGGCGCGGCGCAGTTCCTGTTCGCCGACGGCGAGGGCCGAGGTCCATTGCTCGGGTTTGCAGACGATGGTGACGGAGGCGTCGCGGAGGAAATTATAGTCTTCGGAAACGCCGGCGCCGGCTTGGGAGAACGGGGCGTTTTCCTTTTTGGCCAACTCCGAGAAACGGCGGTTGAGGATGGCGAGCGCGAGCTGGCGCGGGAGGTGTTTCACGCGGTTGGCGGCGGTGTCGGGCTCGCGGGAGTAGGGCGTGAGGGAGAGGAGAGTGACGTTGGTGGTGGGCATCTCGGGCTCGGCGTGGAAATGCGTGCGCACGCCGGTGAGCGTCGCGAGGGCGCCGAGCGCGGGGTCGGGTTTGGCGGGGGCGCGGGCGGCGAGGGGCGAGAGCGCGGCGACGAGCAGTTTCTCGACGGCGGCGGGATCGACATCGCCGACGACGATGGCGGCCATTTTCTCCGGGCGATACCAGGTGTTCCAAAATTCCACGAAGCGTTCGCGCGGGGCTTTTTCGATGACTTCGGGGAGACCGATCGGGATGCGTTTGGGGAAAAGCGTGGTGCCGAGCGTGAAGTCGAACTGTGCGATCATGGCGCGGAACTGCACGCTGTCGCGGGTGCGTTTTTCGCTGAGGATGATGCCGCGCTCCTTGTCCACCTCGGCGGTTTCGAGGAGGAGGCCGCCGGCGTAATCGCTGAGCACGCGCAGGCCCTCGTTGATCGTGGCGTCGTCGGTCTTGGGGAGTTCGAGGAGATAGAGGGTGCGGTCGAAACCGGTGGAGGCGTTGGTGTCGCCACCGAAGCTCATGCCCATGCGCTGGAAAAATTCGACGAGGGTGCCGGGCTTGTAGTGGGTGCTGCCGTTGAATGCCATGTGCTCGAGGAAGTGCGCGAGCCCGCGCTGGTTTTCCTCCTCGTGGAGGGAGCCGGCGAGCACGAGGAGGCGGAGCGAGGCGCGGCCCTTGGGCTCCTTGTTGGGCATGACGGCGTAGCGGAGGCCGTTGGGCAGCGTGCCGAAGCGGACGGTGGGGTCGGGCTTGAGATCGGAGGCTTCGTGGGCGAACGGCCCGGCGGCGCGGAGGGCGACGGAGAGCGGAAGGAGAAACGGGAGGGCGAGGCGGACGAGGAGGCCAACGAGGCGGGGCGGAGTGGGCATGGGGAGGAGCGTGGAAATTTTGCGAGACAGGCGGAAGCGTAAAGCGCGGCTTGCGCGCGGCGGGGGTTTGGCTGAGTGCTTGGAGGTGATTTGGATTTACCGGCTGCTGTTTCCTTTTGCGCTGATCTTGTCCGCGCCCGCCTACCTTTGGAGGATGCGGCGGCGGGGTGGTTATGGGAAAAATTTCGGGCATCGCTTCGGCGCGTTGCCGCAGCAGGCGCGCGGGATCTCGGGACAGAAACGCGTGTGGTTGCAGGCGGTGAGCGTCGGCGAGATGCTCGCGATCGCCCCGATCCTCGAGGCGCTCAGCCGGGAAGGCGCGGAGATTTTCCTGACCACCACGACGAGCACGGGTTTCAAGCTGGCGAACGAGCGCTACCGGATGTTCGTGGCGGAAATCGGCTATTTCCCCATCGACTGGTGGCCGTTTTCGGCGCGCGCGTGGCGACGGATCAAACCCGATCTCGTGATCCTGACCGAGGGCGAGCGTTGGCCGGAGCACATGCGGCAAGCACGGCGGCGCGGCGTGGCGGTGGTCGCGATCAATGCGCGGATGTCGGATCGGAGCTACCGGCGCATGAAACTTTTCGAGCCGGCGGCGCGGCTGATGACCAGCGGGCTGACGCGTGTGCTGGCTTGCTCGGAGCACGACGCGGAGCGGTTTCGCGAGCTCGGCGTGCCGGCGGAGAAAATTTCCACGACGGGAAATATCAAACTCGATGTCGCGATCCCTCGGCTCGATGACGCCGAGCGGGCGAAGTTGAAAAAAGAACTAGGCTTGCCGGAGGGGCTGGTGTTGCTGGGCTCCTCGACGTGGTCGGGGGAAGAAGAGGCGATGCTCGACGCGTTGCGCGCGGCGCGGGAGCGCGGGTTGAGTTGTTCACTGCTGCTGGTGCCGCGCCATGCGGAGCGGCGGGCGGAGATCGAGCGCTTGTTGGCGAAGAGCGGGCGGAGTTTCCATTTTCGTTCGCGGGGCAACGCACCGGGCGAAGTGGACGTGGCGGTGGGCGACACGACGGGCGAGCTGCGGAAATTCACGCAGCTGGCCGATCTCGTTTTCGTGGGGAAGAGTTTGCCGCCGCACACCGAGGGGCAGACGCCGGTGGAGGCGGCGGTGTTGGGGCGGGCGATGATGTTGGGGCCGGGCATGGGGAATTTTCGCGTGATCGCGCGCGAGTTAATCGCGGCGGAGGCGGCGGTGCAGGTGACGACGGCGGCGGAGCTGGCGCGTGAGGCGGGGGCGTTGCTCGCGGATCCCGTGAGGCGGGAGAAATTGAGCGCGGCGGCGGTGGGTTGGCATCGCGCGAATGCGGGAGCGATGGAGCGCACGCTGGCGGCGGTGCGCGAGGAGATGGGGCGCGTGGCGAAACGGTAGAACCAACCGTTGGTCGGTGGTCGGGCCGACAGCGGAGGAGTCAGTTGCCGGCGGGTTTGAAAGCCTGAATCACGGCGGCGGGGTTCGCCTGCTTTTCGAAATATTTTTTGAGGATCGCGGCGGCCACCGGGCCGGCTTCGCGGCCGCCGCCGAATTCCTCGCCGATGGTTTCGCCTTCGAGCATCACGGCGATGGCGATCTCGGGTTTTTCCACGGGGGCGAAGCAGATGAACCACGCGAGGTTAATGGTGCCGACTTTGCCGTTTTTGTTGACGCGCACTTGGGCGGTGCCGGTTTTTCCGGCGATGCGAATGCCGGGAATTTTATAAAGCGGCAGTGAGAAAATCGATTTGGCGGTGCCATAGGTAACGGTCCCCTCCATACCGGCGATCAGTGCGGCGCGTTGCTCGGAGGTGAGGCCGATGGATTCCGTGTGCTGCGTGGGGGCGTTCGCATCGTGGAGCAGGGTGGGTTTGGTGAAGACTTCGTCGCGCGCGACGGAGGCGATGAAACAGGCCATTTCCAACGGAGTGACGAGGACAAAGCCCTGGCCGATCGAGGTGTTGGCGGTGTCGCCGGAGAACCAATTTTCGCCGAACTCACGCAGCTTATAAGCGGGGTCGGGGATGACCATACGGTGGCTTTCGAGGGGCAGCTCGATGCCGGTAGGTTGGTCGAGATGGAAGCGGCGGGCCTCGGCGGCGAGGACGTCGGGAGTGAGAAGGCGGCCGGCTTCGTAGAAGAAAATGTCGCAGCTGTGGGCGATGGCGTCAGGGAGAAGGACGTCACCGTGGTGGCCTTTGCCGTTGTAACATTTATAAAGTATGTTGCCGATTTTGACGACGCCATCGCAGTTGGTGATGGGCTGGTCCGGGAGAACTTTTCCGCTGCGGAGGGCGGCGATGGAGGTGAGAATTTTGAAGGTGGAACCGGGCGGGTAGGCGCCCCAGATGGTGTAGTTGGTCAGGGCGTCGCGCTGGTTGATGTCCTGATAGACGGCGGTGCTGAGGTGCGGGGAGGTGTCGTTGAGGTTGTAGTCGGGCTTGCGCGCGAGGACGAGGACTTCGCCGGTGCGCACATCAAGGGCGACGGCAGAGCCGATCTGGTCGCCGATGGCTTGCTCGGCGGCGAGCTGGAGGTCGATGTCGAGCGAGGTGGTGAGATTTTTGCCCTGCTTGGGGAGAATTTTTACGTCGGCTTCGCGGTCCACAAGTTTATAGCCGGCGGGATCGACGCGGAAAATTTTCCCGCCCGCTTCGCCTTGAAGCGTGCCATCGAAGCGGCGCTCGAGGCCGGTGCGGCCGACGGTGCCGCGCATCTTGAATGTCTTGAGATCCTCGCCGGGAAAATCATCGGTCTCGACGCTGTCGGTGGTGCCGACGTAGCCGAGGGTGTGGGCGGCGGCGGAACCGAAGGGGTATTCCCGAGTGTTCGAGGTGTAGAGTTGCAGGGGCGAACGAACGGGGAGGCGCTCGATGAGGCGGGCGTAGTCGGCGGGTTCGAGGTCGTCGATGAGCGGGTAGGGGAGGAGGAGTTCGCTCGCGAAATGTTTTTTCAACTGGGCGGAATCCACGGTGAGTTCCCGGCCGAGGATGGCGTTGACCTGATCGAGGTAGCTCTGGACGACGCTGATGCGGGCGAGGGTGGACATCTGCGCGGAGCTGGGGAGATCCTTGTCGCCGGTCTCGCGGTAGTTGGTGCGGATGCGGCGGAACTCGGCGAGAAAGGCCGAGCGCAATTCGTCGAGATAGAGCACGACGGCGAGGCGGGGGCGGTTGCGGACGAGCACCTGCCCATGGCGGTCGTAGATGTTGCCGCGGGGGCCGGGGATGAGGATGCGGCGCTGGTTTTGCTGGCGCTCGCGCTCGTGATGGACGTCGGTCTTGAAGAGCTGCTGGTAGGAGAGGCCGCCGGCGAGAATGAGGAGGAGCGCGGCGGTGACGAAGTAGAACAGGCGGATGCGCGGATCGTAGCCCTTATGGGACTCGAAGAGGTTGCCGGAGCGGTCGGCGAGATCGGTATCGTGAGTGGGCATGCGGCGCGGCGGACGGGGCGAACTAAATTCCCGAAATTCGGAATGGCCACAAAAAGCACCAGAAGCGCAAAAAGATCAGAGCAAGCGGACGGGTTCGGCGCGCACGAGGACGAGCGCGCGTTGCTGGAAGGCGAAGAACCACGGGGCGATGAGGGTGAGGAAGATTTGTGAGCACACGAGGTCGGCAATGAGGCGCGGCCAGATGGCGGCGGGCGCGGGCGAGCGGGGGATTTGCACGAAGGAGAAAGCGAGGAAGAGGCCGAGGTTGGCGAGGAGCGCGATGACCACTCGGCCGGCGGTTTCGTCGCGCGGGAGCCGGTCGCGCAGGTGAAACACGACCGCATGGGCGGTGGCGAAGAGCACGGCGTGGGTGCCGAACGCGACGGGCGCGGCGGCGTCGAAAATGAGGCCGCCGAGGAACGAGGCGGCGAGTCCCGGGCGCAGCGGCAGCGTGAGCGCCGCCACGGTGACGCAGAGTCCGCCGACGAACAGATAAACATGCGTCGTCGCGAGCGCGTGGTTCACCTGGGCCACGAGCGCCCAGAGGACGATGGTGGTGAGGGTGACGACGAAGGTGCGGAGCATGGCGGGGGGGGCGGAATTTGCGATTTGGGATTTATGATTTCCGAATTGGCCCGAGGGAAGGGGCGTGGGGGAATTGCGACGGGGTGGGGCGCCGGTCGGAGACCGGCGCTACTCGGGATTTAGTGGGATCAAGACGGTAACTTCGGTGAGTGCTCCGAGGCGTTCATCGAGTTTCACCTCGCCGGATTTGTAGAGGCCGTCCTGGCTGGGATCGACTTTCACCGCCTGACCGATGGTGAGGCCGGGGGGGAAAATGCCGCTGAGGCTGGAGGTGACGAGGCGCTTGGGGTGCAGCGCGCTGGCGTCGATGTCGAGGGGGACAAACTCGATGATGCCGACGGCGGAGCCGAAGGTGGGATTCACGCCGCCTTGGTAGCTGATAGTGCGGGTGTCGCCCTCGACGACGGCGGCGAGGCGCACGCCGGGGCTGCTGATGAGTTCGACGACAGAGGTGTAGGCGCGGACTTCGGTGACGCGGCCGACGACGCCGCCGCTGAAGATGACGGGCGCGCCGACGGGAATGCCGAAGTTTTCCCCTTTGCGAATGACGAGTTGCTGCCACCAACCGGAGAAATCGCGGCGGGCGACACGGGCGTGTTCGGAGCGATGCGCGGGGAAAGCCGGGAGACGCAGGATGCCTTCGAGCCGGTTGAGCTGCGCCAGCGTTTCGGCGTTTTGCTGGACGGCGACATCGTAGGAGGCGTTGAGCCGGGCGAGATCGCGGCTGGCCTCGATGAGTTCGCCGTTGGAGTGGAGGCGGAGCGACCAGTATTCGCGGAGGTCGTGCGCGTAGGAGGCGGCGACGCTGACGGGCGCGGTGAGTTCGAAGAAGGAGGCGCGCGCGAAAATCTTGATGACCGTGGGAAGGACGAGCCACGCGGCGATGACGAGGCCGAGCGTGAGAAACGGGCGGGCTTGGTCGAAGCGTTTGAACATGGGGCGCGGTGGGGCGGCGGGAAGGTAGGGCGCGTTATCCTTAACGCGCCGGAGCAGCGCTGCAATCGGGCCAAACGTAATTCCAGAGATCAGGCGTCGAAATTAAATCCGCACGAACAGGATTCCGGCGGATATAATGAGCTTTTTCTTCGAGACTCTCATTGCTGCGCAAACGGTGGTCGAAGAAACCGTCCTGCCAGATGATGCCGGCTTGTTTGGCGACGAAACGTTTCCAGTCGCGAAGAATATTTTCCATGCGAACGCGCGGTGGAAAAGAAAAGAGTGCGTGGAGGTGGTCCGGCATCGCGAGGAAGAGAGGGGACCAAATTTTTTCAGCGGCCATGTAGTGCTCCAAGGCGGTGGTCATCACTTTGAATGCAGCGGGCGTGGCGAGCTGGTTCGTGGTTCGCTTGGCGCAGCAGATCGTGATGAAGAAGATTTCGCCGGCGGGAACCCATGAAGGCGGCGTGTGGGGTAAACTTTTTCGCTGCGGAAGGGCGGTCACAGTTGAACTGAGTCCAATCGGCGCGTTAGGGATAACGCGCCCTACCTTCAAACCACTCCCACTCACACGTTCTGCATCAGCCAGGAGAGGTCGTTCAGGACGGCGCCAGTGCCGTTGGCGACGGCGGACAACGGGTCGTCGGAGATCGTGACAGGGAGGCCGGTTTTCTCGCTGAGGAGTTTGTCGATGCCGCGAATCAACGCGCCACCGCCGGCCATCACAAAGCCGCGGTCCACGAGGTCGGCGGAGAGTTCGGGGGGACAGCGTTCAAGCGTCACGCGGACGGCGTCGACGATCGAGGAAATGGTGTCGGCGAGGGCTTCGCGGATTTCCTGCGAGGTGATGTGAATCGTTTTCGGCAGACCGGCGACGGAATCGCGGCCTTTGACTTCCATCGTGAGTTCTTCGTCGAGCGGATAAGCGGAGCCGACGCGCATCTTGATTTCTTCCGCGGTGCGCTCGCCGATGAGGAGATTGTAGGCGCGCTTCATGTAGTTGACCATGGCGGCGTCGAGTTCGTCGCCGGCGACGCGGATGGATTTCGAGAAGACGATGCCGTTGAGCGAAATGATCGCGATCTCGGTGGTGCCGCCGCCGATGTCGACGATCATGTTGGCGGCGGGTTCGTCGATGGGGAGACCGACGCCGATGGCGGCGGCCATGGGCTCGGGGATGGTGATGACGTCGCGCGCGCCGGCGTGGAGGGCGGAGTCTTTCACGGCGCGTTTCTCGACTTCCGTGATGCCGCTGGGGATCGCGATGACGACGCGGGGCGGGGCGCGGAAGGAGCCGCTGGAAACTTTGCGGATGAAGTAGCGGAGCATCGCCTCGGTGACGTCGAAGTCGGCGATGACGCCGTCTTTCATGGGACGAATCGCGGTGATGTTGCCGGGGGTGCGGCCGAGCATGCGCTTGGCTTCGTCGCCGACGGCGCGGACTTTACGGGTGACGGTATCGAGGGCGACGACGGAGGGCTCGCGGAGGACGATGCCCTTGTCCTTGACGTAAACGAGCGTGTTGGCGGTGCCGAGGTCGATGCCGATGTCGTTGGAGAAGTAACCGAGGAGGTTGGCCATGATGATGTGCTCGAAGCGAAGGGGTGGCGGCGTCTCCGCCGACGGAAACGAATCGGCGAGGATTCGGAGTGTCAACGAGGGAAACGGCGGAAGCGACGCACACGCGGAGTGCGCGAGGTCGCGTGGGGGCGGCGATGGATTGGTCTGCGTCGCGCCGCGGGACGACTCGCCATGACAAGGCGAGCGGGCGCTTGACGCAGTGTGGGTTCGACGCGTTTTTCTTCCCAGCGCTATGCACGGCTTTCTATTCATTCAGGACTTGGCGGTGATTTTGGCGGCGGCGGGCGTGGTGGGCTGGCTGTGCCAGCGGTTGAAGCTCTCGGTGATCGTGGGGTTTCTCGTGGCCGGCATGATGGTGGGGCCGCATACGCCGCCGTTTTCACTGGTGACGGACTTGGAGCGCATCGACGCGCTGGCGCAGGTGGGGTTGATCTTCCTGATGTTCTCGATCGGGCTGGGATTGAGCGTGAGGCGGCTGCGTCGGATGGGCGTGGGGTTGCTGCTGGCGACGGGCGTGGGAGCGCTGCTGATGTATTATCTGACGCGGCTGCTGGGCGCGGCGATCGGGCTGAGCACGGTGCAGGGGCTTTTTTTGGCGGGGATGCTGATGGTGTCGTCATCGGCGATCATCGGAAAAATTTTGCACGAGACGGGCGCGAACCACGAGCGGGCGGCGCAACTTGCGATGGGGGTCTCGGTGCTGGAGGATATCGTGGCGGTGGTGATGCTGACGCTGTTGAGTTCGCTGGTGCAGCTCGGCGGAGCGGGCGGCGGGCAGGTGGCGGCGGTCGGGCCGACATTGCTGAAGCTCGGGGCGTTCGTGGCGCTGGCAGGCGTGGGCGGGCTGCTGCTCGTGCCGTGGCTGTTGAAACGCATGAGCATCTCGGTGGACGAAGAGTTGCAAACGCTGGGGCTCGCGGGGCTGCTGTTCGGGCTGGCGGTGGTGGCGCAGCGCGCGGGATATTCGCTGGCGCTGGGGGCGTTTTTGCTGGGCGTGATCGTGGCGGAGACGCCGCACCGACATCAGGTGGAACGGACTTTTGCGGGAATGCGCGACGTGTTCAGCGCGGTGTTTTTCGTGGCGATCGGAATGCAGATTGATCCGCGCGAGCTGTGGGCGTCGGCGGGGTTGATCGCGGGGGTGGCGGCGTTTGTGCTGCTGGCGCGGCCGCTGGCGGTGTCGGCGGGGCTGGTGCTGATCGGCACGCCACCGAAGGACGCGCTGCGGACTGGGCTGACGGCGACGCCGATCGGCGAGTTTTCATTTATCATCGCGCAGCTCGGCGTGGGCGCGGCGCTGGTGCCGGCGAAATTTTATCCGCTGGCGGTGGGCGTCTCGCTGCTGACGACGCTGGTGGCGCCGCTGCTGACGCGGAATTCCGAGCGGATCGCGGATCGCTGGCTGCGGCGGCAGCCGCGCTGGCTGGTCGCTTGGCAGCAATATTACCAGGACTGGCTGGAGCGGGTGGGGCGGGAGCAGAAGCGCAGCCCGTTGTGGCAACTGAGCAAAAAACGTTTCGTGCAGATCGGCGGGGAGATGTTGTTCGTGAGCGGACTGCTGGTGTTTTCGGGCAAGTTGTTCGCCGTGGTGGAAACGTGGCTGGGGCGCGACTGGGGTTTCGCGCACGGGCAGGAAATCGTATTCTGGACGGCACTGGGCCTCGTGGCGCTCGCGCCGATGGTGGCAATCTGGCGAAACTGCTCCGCGCTGGCGCTGATCTACGCGCAAGTTTCCACGCACGGGCACCCGAGGGCGGCGCGGCTGGCCCCGATCGTGGAGACGGGGTTGAAGGCGCTGGCGATCCTAGGGCTATTTTTCTGGATGATGACCATTTTGCCCCTGCCGACGGGAGGCACGGCGCAGGGGCTGTTGCTGGCGAGCGCGGGGCTCGCGGCGATCGCGCTGGTGGTGCTGCGGCAGAAACTCATCTACTGGCACAGCCAACTCGAGGTGGAGTTGCACAGCGTGATCGAGACGGGCGACAACAAGATGACCGCGACGACGGCGCCATGGCTGCAACCGCACGGGGAGTGGAATCTCCAGATGATCGATTGCACGCTGCCGGATCTCGCCGACTGCCAGGGCAAGAGCATCGCGGCATTGGAGCTGCGGACCCGCGCGGGTTGCTCGGTCGTCGGGGTCGAACGGCAGGGATTCATGATTCCGCTGCCGCCGCCGGAGGCGGTTTTCTATCCGCGCGACAAGGTGCTGCTGCTCGGCACGCCGGAGCAGGTGCAGGCGGGGAAGGCCATCCTCGCCGCGGTATCGGGTGAACCGGTGGCGGACTCGCTGTTCGAGGAAGTGCGCATGGAGGCGCTGAGCGTGCCGGCCGACAGCCAGGCGGCGGCGCGCACGCTGGCGGAGCTCGCGCCGGCGCAACGACACGGCGTGCAGATCGCGGGGCTGCGGCGGGGCCGGCTGCGAATTCTCAATCCGGGTGCGGCGGAAAAATTACACGGTGGCGACGAGCTCCTCGCGCTGGGCGCGCCGGCGCAAATCCGGGAGTTCAAAGCGTGGTTGAAAGAGCCGGCCGACGGTGGCGGACAATAACGGACAATAAAAAAGCGCGCCGGTGGGGGCGCGCTGGGACAGAGGAGCGGGGCTTTTAGTTGTGAAAGCCGGAGTCGCGGGTCTTGGCGGCGGTCTCGGGCTTTTTTTCCTCGGAGGGCTTGGCTTCGTCGTCACCTTCTTTGGCGGCTTTTTTGAATTCCTTGATCGACTGGCCGAGGCCCTTGGCGAGCGAGGGAAGTTTGGAGCCGCCGAAAAGGACCAGCATGATGATGAGAATAATCCCCAACTCGGGTGCGCCCATGCCCAGAAATCCAGCGATGATGGGGGTGGAAGTAATCATAATGTTAGCAACGTAGGCTGAGGGTTCGGTCTGTAAAGCGGGAAAGCGGGTTAGACGGGCGGCGCGCGGACAAGTTACGGTGAAGCCCAAACCACTTCGTCCCCAATGGCGGGCTGTCCGTTCACGATCGTGGTGCCGAGAGTGCGGCCGCGGAGCTGGCGGGTGGCGCGGAGACGGGCGGTTTCGCGAAGGTCGTCGGTGCGGGCGATGAGTTCGGCGTCAGGTCGAGGCGCGGGCGCGGAGGCGGCTAGTTCGACGATGGCGAAACGGCGGGTGGAATCGACGCCGATGACGCGGCCGACGAGGCGGTGCGAACTGGGCGCGAGGAGGGGAGCGGGCGGAATCGCGGAGGACGAAACGGCAGGAGGCGTGGGGCTCTGGCAAGAGGCGAAAAAAAACACCGCCAACGGCGTGAGCGCGCGGGCGGTGTTTTTCATGAGGAAACGCGACGGGGCATCGCTTTTGTCCGCAGTGGACCGAAACTCAGAGCTTCGGCAGCGGCGACATGCCGGGGACGGCTTGAATGCTGGTGAAACCGGGGATGGTCGGGCCGCCGGGCAGGCCGGGA
>JANYBX010000493.1 GCA_025360615.1 Opitutia bacterium | reverse complement strand
ACATCCTCCTCGTCGTCCTCACCGCCGCGCGCCTCAACCTCTCAGACCCCTACCAGATGCACGCGCTCACGCACCTCCCCCTGAGCCTGCTCCCCACGTTTCTCGTCCCGCTGATCATCGCGACACACATCATCCTCTTCGTCCGCCTCAGCAAAAAAGGTAGGGCGGATTATCCCTAATCCGCCGGTGTCACTCCGTCCGCGAATCCCTCCCTGATATTTTTCGCCGCGAATAGCGGGTTCGCCACCGTCGCTTGTCACGCCCGCGAAGCCGCGTCACGCCATCATCACCCCCGCGCCCATCGTCGCCGCATTCCTCCTGCCTGCCTCATGAGGTCGCTCCAAGTATTCTTTTTCTTCGTCCTCAGCACGCTCGCCGTTCACGCGCAGTCCTCCTGAACTTCCTCCTAGTCACCGACGACGCAGACCCTCTGGGGCGTTTGCCATAGGGCCAGCCGCTTCGTCGCCGTCGGGCGAAGCCGGCACCGTCATCCCGTCCCTCGACGGCACCACGTGGACGTCCCAAACCTCCCCCACCGCGCGCTGGCTTCCCGGCGTCGCGTTCGCCAACAACCTCTTCGTCGCCGTGGGCGAGGCTGGCACGATCCTCACTTCGAGCGATGGCGCGACTTGGACCGCGCGGACCAGTGGCACCGCGCAACGCCTGAACGCCATCGCCTATGGCGCCGTCGCATGGAGTGTCGGCCACGTGCTCATCGTGGGCGACGGCGGTGGCGGCGGTTTGTCCGGCGAATCCGGGCCAGCTCCCAATCCAACTGGCGCGCGCTGGCCTCCGACGACCGCCGCGTCGTGGCGGTTGGGGCCGCTGGAGCCATCGCCACCTACACGCCCCCTTCCTCCGTTATCTCCACCTCAGTGACACTTCCCGGCGGTGCCTTTTGTGGCCAACCTTCCGAGACTCACCCGGCGAACAACTCCCCCGCGTCTCGCAAATCTTCCGCCGCCACCACCCGGTGCGCCGGCAACTGCGTCCGAAACCACGTCCGCTGCTTCCGCACCAGCCCGCGCGTATTCTTTCCAATCTCTCCCGCCAGCTCCGCCACCGCCAGCCGCCCGTCGTCCATCGCCAGCACTTCCCGATAACCGATCGCCCGCGCCGCACTCGGATTTTTCTCCAGCCCCGCCGCCCGCAGCCGGCGCACTTCATCGACCAACCCGCCCGCGAGCATCGCTTTCACGCGCGCCTCGATGCGCTCGTTCAACGCCTCCGCCGGTCGATCCAGCCGCGTCAGCTCCACCCGCCAGTCCGCAAACGCCCCCGGCCGCGCCGCAAACTCCGCCGCCAGCACCGCCAGCGTTTTTCCCGACGCCCGGCAACGCTCCAGCGCCCGCGTCACCCGCCGGGGATTCTCGACGTCGAGTTTTCCCAAGCCCCCGGGATTCATTTTCTCCAGCTCCGCCACCAGAGCCGCGACTCCCTCGCGCTCCAACTGCGCCGCGATTTCCCCGCGCAACTCCGCTGACACCGCCACGTCATCCGCCACCGGCGCAAAAAACGCCTTCAGGTAAAATCCGCTTCCCCCCGTCACCAAGATCGCGCGCCCGCGCTCTGCGATTTCCTCCACCGCCGCCCGCGCTTTTGTAATATAATACGTTACATCCATCGGCTCCGTGATCCCGCACACGTCGATCAGGTGATGCGGCGCGCGCAGCCGCTCCACCGGCGTCGGCTTTGCGGTGCCGATGTCCATCCCGCGGTAAAACAGCAGCGAGTCGCACGACACGATCTCCGCCCCGCGCGCCTCCGCCCAACGCAGCGCCCACTCCGTTTTCCCCACCGCCGTGCAGCCCGTGAGGACATGGATTGTGCGTTGCGACGTGCCGGCCATCGCCGCCATCTTCGCCGCTGCGCCCGCGCCTCCAAGCCATTTCACCCGCTTGAAATACTGCTTCATCCTCAACCCCCGCGCCGGCCCCGCCCGCGAACGCGCCGCGCTCCTACCCCTGCTCGCCGCCTTCATCGCCACTCACCGTTTGGACGCGACTGTCATCGCCACGCAACACCCGGGCCACGCCACCGAACTCGCCCGCGACGCCGTCACGCGCGGCTGCGATGTCGTCGTCGCCGTCGGAGGCGATGGCACGATGAACGAAGTCGCCCGCGCCCTCATCGACTCGCCCACCGCGCTCGCCCTCATCCCGCGCGGCTCCGGCAACGGCCTCGCGCGCCACCTCCGCATCCCGCTCGCGCCCTCGGCCGCGCTCGCTGCGCTCCTCGTTTCAAGTCCCCGGCTTATTGACATCGGCGAAGCCAATGGCCGCGTTTTCTTTTGCGCGATGGGCGCCGGTTTCGACGCCGCCGTGCTCACCCATTTTGAACGACTCCCCATGCGCGGCCTGAGCGCGTATCTGCTCGCCGCCACGCGACTTTTTTTTCGCTACCGCTGCGAAACCTACGCGCTCCACCTCGGCGGCGAACTCGCGGCCGCGCAACCCGCCCTGCTCGTCGCCGTGGCCAACTGCGATCAACTCGGCAACAACGCCCGCCTCGCCCCCGGTGCCCGCGCCGACGACGGTCTCCTCCATCTCGTGCTCATCCCGCCCGTGAATTTTTTCGCCGCGCTTCCGCTCCTCGTGCGCCTCTTCGCCGGCTCGCTCGACCGCAGCCCCCGCGTGCACCGCTGGACCGGCGACCGTTTTGTGATCACGCGCGCAACACCCGGCCCCATGCACGTGGACGGCGAGCTGGTTAAAACCACTGCCGCGATCTCAGTCCATCTCCGCCCCGCGTCCCTGCGCGTGCTCGCTCCGTCACCCACCGAAATTCAATCGAACCGCGAATGAACGCGAAAGGACGCGAATAAAAAACCCCGCTTCTCCCGTCCCACTCCCCGAAAAAAGACCATGAACCCTGCTCGATAGCCACTCGGCCCGATCCGAAATTCGCGTTGGTTCGCGTCGCCTCGCGGTTCCAAATGGCCTGGATGGCTCTGAAAACTACACCTCGTCGAAGCCCACCGCGCAGTTTCGCCCGCGCGACTTCGCCGCGTAGAGCGCCTTGTCCGACGCCGCGATCAGCCCCGCCATATCCGCAGCATCCGTAAACAGCGCCGCCACGCCCGCGCTCACGGTCACATCCAGCGACTCGCCCGTTTTCAAAACCACCGGTGCCGCCGCGATGCTCGCGCAGAGCTGCCGCGCCAGCGCCAGCGCCCCCGGGCGATCCGTCTGCACCAGCAACAGCGCAAATTCCTCGCCACCGTAGCGCCCCACCCGGTCCACCGCGCGCACCAGTCCCGGTAAGCGCCGCCCTACCTCGCGCAACACCACGTCACCGACCGGATGGCCGTGTGTGTCGTTGACCGCCTTGAAGTGATCGATGTCCACCATCACGAGCGACACTGGCTGCTCGAAACGACGCGACCGCTCCGCCTCCTCGGACAACGCGCGCTCGAATTCCCGCCGGGTCATCAAGCCCGTCAGCTGATCGCGCGTCGCCATCTCCCGCAGGGTTTGCAGCGTCTCGCCAAGTTTCCGCGCGTAGCGGAGCGAGCGTTCCAGCGTCTGCGACGTGATCTCGCCCTTAACCAGATAGTCGAGCGCACCCGCGTTCATCGCCTCGATATCCACCATCGCCGACGATTCCGAAGTCACGAAAACAATCGGAGTCGCGCAACCCGCCGCCACCGCTTCGCGCAAAAGCTGTAACCCGTCCCGCGCCCCGAGCTGATAGTCGAGCAGGCACGCCGTGTAGCCACCGGCCAACAGTTTCG
>JANYBX010000167.1 GCA_025360615.1 Opitutia bacterium | reverse complement strand
ATCGCGCGCTCGAGCCGGCGGCTCGCGACAGTGAGCGTCGCCGCGCCGCGACTCTGAAAGGCCTTGGCCGTTTTCTCGCCAATGTCGCCCGCGCCGAGGAGCAGGATGCGCGTGTCGGCGAGGTTGCCGTAAATGTTCAGCGCGAGATCCACGGCCACGTTGGCCACGCTCACCTGGCCGGCGGTGATAGCGGTGTGCGTGCGCACGTGCTTCGCGGCTTGAAACGTCTTTTGGAAGACGCGGTTGAGCACCGGGCCGGTGGCGCCGCGCGTCTGGGCGGCGGCGTAGGCGGCCTTCACCTGGCCGAAGATTTCCGTTTCGCCGAGCATCTGCGAGTCGAGCCCGGCGGCGACTTCGAGGAGATGCTGTACCGCGTCGAGCCCCCCGAGGCTGAGACGAAACTGCGCGAACTCCGCGACCGCGAAACTCTGTCGCGCGCAAAACGCGGCCTCGACGCGCGCGATGTGCTCGGGCGAATCGGCCACGCCGTAGAATTCGACGCGGTTGCAGGTGCTCAACACCGCGAGTTCGCGCACGCCGGCGGCGGCGAGTTCGGCATGGAGCGCGGCGGCGCCGGCCTCGTCGAGCGCGAGCTTTTCGCGCACGGCCAGCGGGGCGCGATGATGGGTGGCCCCGAGGAGAAAAAACCCGGGGGCGCTCATGGTTGCCAGGGCACCGTTTGCAGTGCGGGCGTGGCGGCGGGGTGGCGGCTCGCATCGACCGGCCAGAGCGAAAGCAGCGCGGCGGCGAAGAGCGCGAGGCCGGTCCACGCGAAACGCTGCGCGAGCAGGCGGCCGCGCAGGCGCAGTATGAGCGCAGCGAGGTAGGCGAGCCAGACGGCGACCGTGATGAGCAGCTTCGGCACGCTCACGCTCTCCGGTTCGCGCAGCCAGTAAACCGAGCCGACCGCGAGCGAAGCCGCGAGCAGCACCACGCCGGCGGTGAGAAGGCGCAGCCCGATGTGGTCGAGATCGAGCATCGACGGCAGAAACGAAAACAGGCCGCCGGGGTGCTTCGATTTCAGCGAGAAATTTCGCAGCAACAGCATGAGCGAGGTGAGCGCGAGCAGCCCGAACACCCCGTAGCTGAACACGGCGAGCGCGGCGTGGAGTTCGATCCACGGATTACCGCCGAAGATATGGATGCGCCGCGCGGGGTCCCACGCGGGAATGGCGAGTGACACGAGGGTGAGCGTGGCGGCGAGCGCGGCGGTGAAGTAGCCGAGCACGCTCGAGCGAAAGGTGACGCCGATGACGAGGTAGAGCGTGATCGCCGACCACGCGATGAACTGGTAAACCTCAAGATTGTTGCCCAGCGGGCAGCCGCCGACGGCGCGCCCGCGCAGCCCGAGGCCGGCGAGTTGCAGCCCGTAGCCGAGCGCGATCAGCGTGTAAACCGCCACGCCGGACGGCCGGCCGCGGCGTAGCAGCGACCACGTGCCCAGCACAAATCCACCGAGGTAGAAACCGGCGGCGAGCCAGAGCCATTGGCGGTCGGTGAAGGCGGCGAACATGGAGGGTGCAGGCTACGCGCGACGCCGGGCGGGGCAAGAGCGAGGTTGGCCGGCGGGCGGGGAGACGAAAATCGGCGCGGGCCGCCGGTGTTTTGCCCGCCAAAAACATTCGCGCAAGGCGGACGGGCATTAAAAAAGCCGGACTAAGGTCCGGCCGGTTAACCACGGTATTTCCTTCCCGCGCCCTTTATTTTTTCGGGGTCGTGCTCGGGAACGGCGAAACTGACTGACTGCTATGACTGGGAGAAATCTGGTTGATTTGCTGACGGCGGGCCGCGCGCCAGCTTTCGCGGTGCTTCCGGATCCAGTCCAACAGCGCGCGCTCGAAACCGATATCGTAACCCAGCCGCTCCGATTCCAGCCACTTGTGTTTCAAAATCTCCTCACGCTCGGCGAGGAACTCCTGATAGAGACTCGATTGCTTCACGAACTCACGGGACGAGGAAGTATCGGACTCTTTGGCGGTAGAAGTCATGCTTTTCGGTCGGGCGAAACGGAATCAGAGCGAGGGGGGGGGAGCTGTCAATGCCGGCGATTTCTCACGAATGTTACATTCGCGGCAGTGCGGGTTTAGCGAGGCGAATGAGCAACGTCTCCGCGATTTCGCGGAAAATTTGCGCGGCGGGACTCGACGGCAAACTCACGACGATGGGCTCGCCCGCATCGCCGCCCGCGCGGATTTCCGGGATCAACGGCACTTGCCCGAGCAGGGTCGTGCCGAGTTTTTCCGCGGTGATGATCCCGCCGCCCGAGCCGAAGAGTTCATGGCGCACGCCCGCGGGATCGACGAAGTAGCTCATGTTCTCGGCGACGCCGAGGAGCGGCACGTTGACCTTTTGAAACATCAGGCCGCCTTTGCGGGCGACGTTGGTCGCGGCGGGTTGCGGCGTGGTGACGAGCACCGCGCCGTCGAGCGGCAGCGTTTGCACGAGGGAAAGTTGCGCGTCGCCAGTGCCGGGCGGCAGATCGACGAGCATGATGTCGAGTTCGCCCCATTTCACGTTTTGGACGAACTGCTGGATCGTCTTCATGATCATCGGGCCGCGCCAGACGACGGGCGTGTTGTCATCCACGAGGAAGCCCATGCTCATCACTTTCACGCCGTGCCGCTCGAGCGGCACGAGCATCGAGGTCGTGCCTTCGCCCTCGATGCCGGGGCGGCCTTGGATGCCCATCATGAGCGGCACGCTGGGACCATAAATGTCGCAATCCATTAGGCCCACGCGGCCGGGCCGGCCCTGCGCGGCGAGCACTTGCGCGAGCGCGCAGGAGAGGTTGACGGCGAACGTGCTCTTGCCGACGCCGCCCTTGCCCGAGGCGATGGCGACAGCGTGGCGGATGGTTTTGGGTGCCGCGGGACCGCCCGCCAGG
>JANYBX010000435.1 GCA_025360615.1 Opitutia bacterium | reverse complement strand
CCTGCACCACAACGGCGAATTCGATCGCATCTACCGCCACTGGTTCGGCCGCTTCGGCTCGCCCCTCATCGCCCGCGAACAAGTCATCGCCTATGCCGCGACCATTTTCGCCCTGGCCTTCGCCGTCTCATTGTGGGGCTTCCTCCGCCAGCGCGCCTTGCACGGGCGCATCGCCCGGCAGGCCGCCGAGCTCGCCGGCCAGCAGGCGCTCCTCCAAACGCTCTACGACAACATCCCCATGGCGATGTGCGTCCTCGCCTCCGACCCCGACGGCTTCCGCGTTCTCTCCATCAACCGCCAGGCCGAAGCCTATGTCGGCCTCCCCGCGACCCACGCCGCCCAGCGCCTCCTAGCCGAGCTGCCCATGGATTCCGAGTGGACCACCCATCTCGCCGAGCTGCTCCAGCGCGGCCTTACCGCCCGCAGCTATGTGCGCGAGGAGCGCCGCCTCCCCCTCGCCCGCAAGCGCCTCATTTTCACCCTCGTGCCGATGACGCCCGACCCCGCCGGCCACGCCCGCCTCTGCGTGCTCGCCGAGGACATCACGGAACGCCGCAACCTCGACGAGGAGATCGCCCAGTCGCGCAAGCTCCGCGCCGTCGGCGAACTCGTCGGCGGCATCGCCCACGAATTCAACAATCTCCTCACCCCGATCATGCTTAAGATCGGCGAAATCCAGCTCGACTGGGCGCACGACCAGCGCCTCCTCGGCGAGACCCGCCTCATCGCCGAAGCCGTGAAACGCTCCGCCGAACTCACCCGCCGCCTCCTCACCTTCGGCCGCAAGTCCGACGCCCGCATCGAGGAAGTCCGCCTCGCCTCCATCGTCGACACCTGCTTCTCGCTCCTCCGCCTCACGATGGATCGCCGCATCGTCTGGCAACAAGCCATCCCACCCGAGCTCCCGCCTCTCGTTTTCAATGCCACCGATCTCAACCAGATCATTCTCAACCTCGTCATCAACGCCCGCGACACCCTCCTCGAAAAACTCGCGCTCCAGCCCGGCGAATGGATTCCCACCATCCGCGTCGAAGCCCAGCTGCTCCCCGCCGCTACCGTCACCCGCCTCGAAGGCCCTCCCTCCGTGCGCCAGATCCTTGGCTGGCAGCGCCTCACCATCCGCGACAACGGCATGGGCATGTCGCCCGAAGTGCGCGAACGCATCTTCGAACCCTTCTTCACCACCAAGGATGTCGGTCAAGGCACCGGCCTCGGCCTCGCCACCGTCTGGCACCTCGTCACCGCGATCAGCGGCCGCATCGAGGTCGAGTCCACGTCCGGTCAGGGCACCGCCTTCCACGTTTACCTGCCGATGCTGCCCGCCGCCCGGCCCAACACGATTTCCCCGCTCCCCGCTCCGCCCGCCGATGCGAATCACGCCCGGATCTTCGTCGCCGAAGACGATCCCATGGTCGCCAATGCCGTCACGACCGCCCTCCGCCGCGCCGGCCACACCGTCACCCATCTCCCCGACGGCGCCGTCGCCTGGCAGCAGCTCAAGGATCACGGCGGCGATTTCGACCTGCTCATCCTCGACGTCAACATGCCCGGCCTCGATGGCATCGAACTCGCGCAGCGCATGCGCGGCCCCGGCCGCTACACCGGCCCGATCATGATCATCAGCGGCCGCCTCAGTTCGGATGATTTGAAACAACTCTCCGACACCCAGATCGACTGCGTGCTGAACAAACCCTTTGCCATCGGCGAACTCCTGGGCGCCGTGCGCGAGTGCCTCCGCCCTCCCGGCCGCCTGTAACCTGAAGCGTTCGCTCTTCTGCGCCGGCCGCCTGCTTGCCCGCGCTCCGTCCTTCACACCCCGCCGCTTGCACCCGGCCCAACCCGTGCTTTCCCTTCGCCCATGCTCAAACGCTTTCTCGCCCTGCTCGCCGGTCTCGCCCTCGCGTTGCCCGCATCCGCCGCCGCTCCGCAAATCCTCCATTTTGGCAACTACGGCGAACCCCAGGATCTCGATCCCCAAACCGTCACCGGCATTCCGGAACACCATCTCATCCTCGCGCTGAACGAGGGCCTGGTCTCGGAAGATCCGCACGACCTCCATCCTATCCCCGGCGTCGCTTCGTCGTGGGACATCTCGCCCGACAGCCTGGTTTACACCTTCCATCTCCGCGCCGATGCCAAGTGGTCCAACGGCGTCCCCGTCACCGCCACCGATTTCGTCCGTTCCTACCAGCGCATCCTCACGCCTTCCCTCGCCTCCGAGAATGCCGCCATGCTCTACAACTACATCGCCGGCGCGAAGGATTTCTACGACGGCAAACTCCCCGATTTCGCCAAGGTCGGCGTCAAGGCCCTCGATCCGCATACGCTGCAAATCACCCTCCTCCAACCCACGCCCTATATTCTCAACGCCATGAACCACCACGCGTGGTATCCGCTCCCCGTCGCCGTTATCGAAAAATTCGGCGGCCTCGCGAAAAAAGGCACGGGGTGGACGCGTCCCGAAAACTTCGTCAGCAACGGCGCGTTCACCCTCAAGGAATGGCGCCCCAACCAGAAGCTCATCGTCACCCGCTCCTCCACCTACTGGGACCGCGCCAACGTGAAGCTCGACGAGATTCATTTTTACCCGGTGGACAATCTCGACGTCGAGGAGCGTATGTTCCGCACCGGCCAGCT
>JANYBX010000326.1 GCA_025360615.1 Opitutia bacterium | reverse complement strand
CGCGCCGACCGGTGATGAAGACGATCTCCACGCCCAGCTTTCGGGCCGACTGAAACACCGCCAGCGTCGCGGAAATGGCGGGCGCCTCCGCCCGCGCCACCCACGCATCCCACACCGCCGGCACATAGCCGAAATCATTGGCGCGCATGCTGGGCAGGTTGGAAAGCACCGTCTCGTCAATATCGAGGATCAGCGTGAGCCGCTCACCCGGCGTCCGCCGCGCGGCCCGCTCGGCGATGAACTGCGCCGCCGGCGCGGCGGCGGCCGCCAGCTCGCGGTCGTAGGCGCCGGACTCGACGTAGGAGATGATCTCCTGCTTGAGCCGGGAAAGATTCGGCGGCTCGGCGAACAACCGGGTCGTGGCGAAAAAAAGCACCGCCATCAGTGAGGCGCGTGGGGACCAACCCCCGGTATTTTTCATCCGGCCAGCGTGGCGCGCCGCGCCGAAAATACAATGCCACGCCTCTCAGCCTGGCTCATGGAGGACGGGTGCCCTCACCCGTCATCGCGCCACGCTGCGGGGTGAGGGCACCCCGCCTCCATTGAAGAATCGAGCCTAGCTCAGCGCCAGATCCACGCGCTTCACGGCTTTCACCGCCCACTTGGTCACCGTGAGCCCTTTCGCGCCGCGACTGCTCACCGGCACGGTCGCGAGATCGAAATCGAACTCCCGTACGCGCGCGCCACCGCGACCATCGAGAAAAATGCGCAACTTCTGCGGCATCGCTTTTTCCGTTGCACTCACGTCGAGGTAGACGACCAGCGAACCCTCGCTCGGCACGAGCGGATAAAGTTTGTCGCGTGAGAGTCCGCCGATCTGGAAACGCTTCGCAAACGCCTTCCCGCTCGCCTTGTCCTGATAGACCATCGTGTAGAAATTCTTGTCCCCGTCGGCGGGCAGCACCGCGCAGTGCAGAATATCGCGGCCCATGAAAACCTTGTCGTCCACCTTCGTGACCTTGAGCGAACCATCGGCCATGAGGCAGAGCACGCTGTCGAGCACGGAACAGTCCTGCACGAACTCGTGCTGCCGCCAGTTGAGCCCGATGAAGCCCTCGGCCCGGTTCACGTAGAGCCGCTGGTTCACGGAGACGACCTGCGCGGCGTTGATCTGCTCGATCTCGTCGTAGGTGGTGCGGCGCTTGTGACCCTTGCCGTATTTCTCCTGCAACGTCTCAAACCACTTCACGGCGTATTCCGTGAGCGTCTTGAGGTGGTGCTTCACCTCTTTCATCTCGGTTTCGATCCGCTTCATCGCCTCGTCGGCCTGGAAACGGTTGTAGGCGGAGATGCGCTTGATGCGGATTTCCGTGAGGCGCGTGATGTCCTCGTCGGTCACGGCGCGGCGCAGTTGTTTCAGAAACGGCTCGAGCCCCTCGCGGATTTCGCTGAGCACGTTTTCCCACGTTTTCGATTTCTCGATGCGGCGGTAGATGCGCTCCTCGATGAAAATCCGCTCCAGCGAATCCCAGTGCCACTGCTGCTCCAGCTCGCCGAGCCGGATCTCCAGCTCGCGTTTCAGGAGCGCCTTGGTCTTGTCCACGCTGCGCCGTAAAATTTCCCGCACGCCGAGGAACTGCGGCTTGTCATTCTCGATCACGCAGGCGGCCGGCGAGAGTGCGAGCTGGCAGTTCGTGAAAACGTAAAGTTGCTGGATGATCTTCTCCGCCTCGGCGCCGGCCGGCAGGTGAACGAGGATCTCCACCGCGTCCGCCGTGTTGTCGTCGACGTGCTTGATCTTGATCTTGCCCTTCGCATTGGCCGCGAGGATCGACTCGATGAGCGACTCCGTCGTCGCCCCGTAGGGCAACTCCGTGATGGCGAGGAGATGCTTCGAGCGCACCTCGATCTTCGCGCGCACCTTCACTTTCCCGCCGCGCTCGCCGTCGTTATATTCGGCAAAATCCGCGATGCCGCCCGTCGGGAAATCCGGATAAATGCGGAAAGTTTTTCCCTGGAGATGATTGATCGCCGCGCGGCAAAGGTCGTTGAAATTATGCGGGAGGATCTTCGTGGCCAAGCCGACCGCGATGCCCTCGGTGCCTTCCAGCAGCACGAGCGGGAATTTCGCGGGCAGTGTCACCGGTTCCTGCGCACGGCCATCGTAGCTGAGCTGCCAGGTGGTCGTCTTCGGGTTGAAAAGCACATCGCGCGCGAAGGGCGTGAGCCGGGCCTCGATGTAGCGCGGTGCCGCCGCATCGTCGCCGGTCAGCGTGTTGCCAAAATTACCCTGCGGCTCGATTAGAAACGCGCGCTGGCCGAGGCCGACGAGCGCGGCGTCGATTGATGCGTTGCCGTGCGGATGCAGCGACATCGTGCGGCCGGTCACGTTGGCGACCTTGTGAAAACGGCCGTCGTCCATGTCCCACAACGTGTGGAGGATTCGGCGCTGAACCGGCTTCAGGCCATCGTCGATGTGCGGGACGGCGCGGTCGAGGATGACGTAGCTCGCATACTCGAGAAACCACGTGCGGTAGTGCTTTACGAGCGGCGCGTCGGGGGAGTTTTTCACCGCCACCACCGCCGCCTTCTCGTCGGGAACCGGCTCCGCCGGGGCGGCGGCGGGTTTGAGCGAGGGCTCGGCCGGCGCTTCCGGCGCCGCGGCATTTGAAAGCGGCAGTTCAGCCTGATCGGACTCTTTCGAGGGTTTCTTCTTTGGCATTTCGCGTGTGAGCCGAGGAGGAAAAAGAGGCGGGCCGCTTCTGGCGATTTGTTTTTCTACGTCGCACTCAGGGCGGCGGCAACCGGAGCTCCGCCAGTGCGACTTCCAAGTCTGCATCCCGTCCCGCCCGCACATCGGCCAGCCGCAGCGGTACGACTTTGTCCGGTGTCACGCCGGTGCCTTCCAGCCGCTGTCCGTCGAGCGCGCGAAAATCCTCGATGGCGAGTTGCAAACGCCCTCCTCCGGGCAGCGCGTAAAACTGCGACACCACGACCGCGCCGGCGGTCTTCCGCCCGACGATCACCGCCCGCCCGTGATGGTGCATCGCGTGCGCAAAAATTTCCGCGCAACTCGCCGACTGCTGGTCAACGAGCAGGGCCACGCGACCGGCATAACGGGCCGAGAGCCACTGGAACGTGTCCTTTTCGCTCTGCGCACCGCTCCGCCGGACAAACGTCCCCAGCGACATCGACCGCGTGAAAAACTCCCCGAGCGTGAACTCGAGCGAGAAAAACAACCCGCCATGGTTGTGCCGCAAATCGACGACGACCGCCCGCGCGGCGCGATGGGCCTTCAGTTGTTCGCTCAGCCACCGGCGCGATTTGGTGTCGAAGCCGTCGAAGCGCAGATACACCACGCCATCGGCGAGCACGCGCGCCTCGGTATGATCGGCGGTCGAGAGATCGCGCGCGATGAGCGTGAGCGCGCGAGGCTGATCCCGTTCGTCGAGAAATTCATAGGCTGTCGGCTCGCCGGCCTTGGGCGGGGTGAAGGGTGCCTGATCGAGCGGGCGTCCCGCGCGGGCCTGCACGAGCCAGCCGGCCTTCACTCCGGCTTCCTCCGCCGGACTTGCGGGCGTGATCTCCGTCACCACCCAGCGCCCTTCCATCTTCTGAAATCCGAGGCCCACGCGCGCGCGCTGCTGCGTCTGGCTCTCGAATTTCCGCTGCGGAGTCATCGCGAAATTGTGCGACTCTTTCAACTCGCCGAGCATCCGGTTGACGACGCCGTAAAGCGCGTCGTCGTCCTTCGCCTGCCCCGCTTCCGGCCGGTAGCGCTGCCGCATCGCCGGCCAGTCTGTGCCGCGGAATTTGGCGTCGAAGAATTTTTCGTTCACCAACTCCCACGCGCGGTCGAACACGCGCAGATTGTGCTCCGCCCGTTCTTCCGCCGACATCGCCACGGCCACCGGCGGCGCAGTCGGCACCCCCACGCAGCCCCCCATGAGCAGCGCCGCCGCGAAAGCCAGACCGCTGAGCCGATGTCGCACGGAGAGCATCAGGTCTTCAGGGGGAATTTAGGGCGGCCATGGGGCTCACATCTCATGATTTGAAACGAGGAAAAAACCTGTTTCCCAAAGCGGAGTGAAGCCCTAAGCGGGCGAGGGGAAGACTCCGCCACCACGCCCGGCGAAGATGCCGTGGCCGTTAATCGAGCGGACCGAGATCGCTGCC
>JANYBX010000324.1 GCA_025360615.1 Opitutia bacterium | reverse complement strand
GACTTTCACACCTGCGTTTGGAGCTGCAACGGGAGCCGCGGAGAGAGGGAAATTTGTGGGTCTGGTCATCAGGTTTTGGCGGGGTAAGAGAAGCTAATATAAAATGTTGATGAACAGGATGTAGCTGGGGCTACCGGATGGCGACTGGCGGGCTGGAGCGAAAACGAAGTAGGAAAGAACTCAGGGACGGACGCAGACAACGAACGAAGGGCGCAATAACTGCGAAGCAAAATTGCATGACAAGGCGAAGTTTTTGCCAAGTTACTCACATCGATTGTGGGCATAACTTTTTCGCTTTTTTCGTTGCCAGCGCGGGCCGCGTTCAGGCGCGAAAAAAGAGGGGGCGCGGGGCGTATAATGCGTGGACTTACGTAGGGGCGGAAGTGGCTTGGCAAGCCGTGGGCGAGGTTACGGCGGGGTGACAACGGCGTGACGGCGAGTGGATTTTGCGATACACGAAACGCAGTGGCGGAGGGCGGGTGGGCTCGCAAAATTTTCGTCCGCGCGAAAATAAAATGAAAAAATCTCAGGCCACCGGCAGCGCGGGCCCGACCCATTTGCCGTGCTCTTTGATGAGCGCGATGAGCCGCGCGTCGGCGTCGGCTTGGGGGAGGTTGTATTGCACGCAGGATTTGCCGACGTAGAGATTGATTTTCCCGGGCGCGCCGCCGACGTAGCCGAAATCGGCGTCGGCCATTTCGCCCGGGCCGTTCACGATGCAGCCCATGATCGCGATTTTCACGCCCTTGAGGTGGCCGGTCTGGGCGCGGATGCGTTGCGTCGTCGTCTGCAAATCGAAGAGCGTGCGGCCGCAACTGGGACACGCGACGAACTCGGTTTTCGAGGAGCGCGCGCCGGCGCCTTGGAGGACATTGTAGGTGAGGGTCGTCGCGCGGACGACATCGGGTTCGGTCTCGATGCTCACAAAGTCGCCGACGCCATCGCAGAGGAGGGCGCCGGTGAGGAACGAGGCTTCGAGGAGGCGAGAGAGAAAGGTGGTGTCGCCCCGCACGGCAGTGGCGGTGGTGTTGCGAATCCAGAGCGGGGCGCTCGAGCCGGCGGTGCGGAGGGATTCGACGAGTGCGCGATAGGCGCCGACGTGGTGGGACGGAGGGCTGAGAATTGAGAGTTGAGAGCTGAGGGTGAAAACCAGGCTGGCGTCGCCGAGGGCGCGGAGTGTGGGCGTGAGCGTGGCGAGGTCGGTGGCGGTGGTCGCGACGGCGAGCACGTGCGCGTGGCGTCGGGCGAGCGTGGCGAAGATCGAGAGCGAAGCGGAATCAGCCGCAGTGAACGGGCGGAGGAAAACCAGCGGGATCACACTCGACGCGGCGAGCGCGGTGAGATCTTCAGCGGAGATGGTCGGCGCAAGATCGAGCACAAGAAACCGGGCTGTCGTCGCAGGGAGTGGCGCGAGCGCAGCCAAATCCGCGGCGGATGCGATGGAAACGAGCAGGCCCTCATGCGGGGTGTCGGCGTTCTTGGGCGAATCGATTTTTCCGTGGGCGAGATCGTGGAGGGAAACGCGGGTGATGACGGTGGGAGGGTGCTCGAGGTCGACCGTGATGGATTTGCCGAGAGGAAGCGGGACGATTTCGCGGCGGGTGAAATGATACGGGTCGATGGCGTCGGCGGCGGAGGTTGCGTTCCGGATTTCGGATTCCGGGTTCCGGGTTTGCCAGAGTGACATCGCTTTGTCGGCGATGGCGCGGGCGACGGGGATTTCATAGACGCTGTCCTCCGTGAGGGAGACGCGGATGGTGTCGCCGAGTCCGTCGAGGAGGAGTGTGCCGATGCCGATGGCGCTCTTGATGCGGCCGTCTTCGCCGTCGCCGGCCTCGGTGACGCCGAGGTGGAGCGGGTAGTGCGTGTTTTCCTCGTTCATGCGCGACACGAGGAGGCGATAGGCCTGAATCATCACCTTGGGATTCGAGGCCTTCATCGAGAGGATGATCTGTTTGAACGAATGGCTTTCGGCGATACGAAGAAATTCCAGCGCGCTTTCGACCATGCCGAGCGGCGTGTCGCCGTAGCGGTTCATGATACGGTCGGAGAGCGAGCCGTGATTGGTGCCGATGCGGAGGGAGCGGCCGAGGGTTTTCGCGCGGAGGACGAGCGGGGAAAACGTCTCGTGCAGGCGGGAGAGTTCGCGGTCGTAGTCGCCATCGGAATATTCGCGGACGGCGAATTTTTTCTTGTCGGCGTAGTTGCCGGGGTTGACGCGGATTTTTTCCACGTGCTCGACGGCTTCCATCGCGGCGCTCGGGAGGAAATGGATGTCGGCGACGAGGGGGATGTGGCCGAAACCGGCGGCGGTGAACTGCTCGCGGATCGGGCGGAGGCACTGCGCGGCGGCGACGTTGGGCGCGGTGATGCGCACAATTTCGCAGCCGACCTCGGCGAGGGCGATGGACTGGCGGACGGTGGCGGCGACGTCCTGCGTGTCGCTGGTCGTCATCGACTGGAGGCGCACGGGATTCGCCCCGCCGACCCCGACGGAGCCGACGAGGACTTCATGCGTGGCGCGTCGAACGGTTTGAAAACGGGAGACGCAATAGGACATGGCGGGCGGAGGAGGAAAGGGGAACGTAAGTCCCGGGACGGACTTACTTCGCGTGGGTGGCGGAGCGCGCGGCTTCGGCCCGGTCGGTTTGCACATCGCGCACGAGGCGACGCACATCGAAAAAGCTCACGTAAATCACCATCGAGAAGAGCAGCACCATGAAGACACTTTGCGCCGCCACGATGAAGTTTACCGGGAGCGCGCGGCCGCGGAGCTTGGCGATGGTGGCGAAGAGAATCTGGCCACCGTCGAGGACCGGGATGGGGAGGAGGTTAAAGACGGCGAGGCTGATGTTGACCAGAATAGTGAGACCAATCACCCGGCGAAAATCGAAGCGGGCTTCCTGATGGAGCGCGCGGGCGATGCCAATGGGGCCGCTCATTTTGGAGGGACCAATGTCGGAGTCGGGGCTGATGAGAGCGCCGAGCGTGCGGAAGATGCCGGTGAAATGCTCGGAGAGCTGACTCCACGGCGTGGGGTGGACGACGATGATGTTGTCGCGATAACGCAGGCCGATGCGGGCGACGGGGCGACCGCGCTCGTCTTTGTCGGCCCGGGGTTGGATGGGAATCGTGACGATCTCGGCCCCGCGTTGAATCGTGAAGACGACGGCGCGGGAGGCATTTTTGCCGAGGTAGTCACTGACGGCGAAGCGCTGGAAAACGTTTTTACCGTCGACGGCGAGGATGCGGTCGCCGGGCCGCACGCCGGCGAGGAGCGCGGGGGAATCGGGGAGGAGGGACTCGGCGGTGAGATCTTCGGAGGGTTCGAGGCCGGTGCTGCGCACGCCTTCATCACCGACGAGGCGCGGGTGTACGGTGAGTTGCAGCGGCTGGCCCGCGCGTTCGATGGTGAAGAGCGATTCGCGCTGTCCATCGGCGGCGCGGCTTTTGCCGAGAAAAACGGCGGTCAGGATCTGCTCGAAATTTTTAATCGGGTGGCCGTCGATCGAGCGCACGATGTCGCCCGGTTTGAAACCGGCTTCGACGGCGGGGCTGGGGGCGAGGGTGCCGTCGGCGAGTTTAATCTGGGGGGCGATGGAGCCGATCTGATTGGTGGTGAGCTCGGAGGGCGTGGGCAGACCGATGAGCCAGATCACGCAGGCCAGGGCGAAGGCGAAGAGGACGTTGAAGGTCGCTCCGGCGATGAAGACGATGAACTTGGTGGAGTAGCTAATGGGCGGGAGTTTCGTGATGTCGGTGGTGCTCTCGCCCTCAATGGGGCCGAGGTCGGCGAGTTGGGGCAGGAGCACGTAGCCGCCGAGCGGAAACCAAGAGAGGCGATACTCCACGCCGTCCTTGCCGCGGCGGGACCAGATCGCGGGACCGAAGCCGATGGCGAAACGCTCGACGTGGACGCCGCGGCGGCGGGCGGCGAGGAAATGGCCGAGTTCGTGAACGAAGATCGATCCCCCAAAAAACAGCGCGACGAGGAAGATCGACCAGAGGTTCGAGAATAGGGAAGTGAGCAGCTCCATGGGAAATTTCAGGTTGTCGATTTCAGATTTTCAATTTCGCGGGCGGCGACGCGGCGGGCTTCGGTATCAAGAGTGAGGACGGCGTCGAGGTCGGAGGGTTCGAAGTTGGCGATACGAGCCAGAGTTTGCTCAACAACGCGCGGAATCGCAAGAAAGGGGATGCCGCCGGCGAGGAAGGCGGCGACGGCGATTTCGTTGGCGGCGTTGTAAATCGCGGGGGCGGCGCCGCCGGCGTTCATGGTTTCCCGGGCGAGGCGGAGCATCGGGAAACGGGCTTCGTCGATGGGGCGAAATTCCAGCGAGAGGAGTTTGGTAAAATCGAGCGGGGCATCGACGCCGGGGGCGCGCGCGGGGTGGAGCAGCGCGTGCTGGATTGGGAACGTCATCGAGGGCGGGCAGAGCTGGGCGAGGATGGCACCGTCGTTGAACTCGACGAGGGCGTGGACGATGCTTTGCGGGTGGAGCACGGCGGCGCATTGCTCGGGGCGGAGGCCGAAGAGGCACTGCGCCTCGATGAGCTCGAGGCCTTTGTTGGCGAGCGTGGCGGAGTCCACGGTGATCTTCGGGCCCATCGACCAGTTGGGATGCTTGAGAGCGTCGGCGGGCGTGACGTGGGCGAGGCGCTCGGCGGGCCAGTCGCGAAACGCGCCGCCACTGGCGGTGAGCGTCACGCGGCGGACGGTGGAGTGCGAGTGGCCCTGAAGGCACTGGAAGACGGCGTTGTGCTCGCTGTCCACCGGGAGGAGTTTCGCGCCGTGCAGGTGGGCGGCCTCGAGGATGAACTTGCCGGCGAGGACGAGGATTTCCTTCGAAGCGAGGGCGAGATCCTTGCCGGCGGCGAGGGCGGCGAGCGCGGGTTCGAGGCCGGCGGTGCCGACGACGGCGACGAGGACGATGTCGGCCTCGGGCAGCTGGGCGAGTTCCGCGAGTCCAGCCACGCCTGATACGAAGTGCGTGCCGGGGAGAAAAGCCTCGGGGTGGGCGGCGGCGGCGGCGCAGGCGGTGTCGTTGAACAGGCCGACGTGGCGCACGCCGAATTCGCGGGCGATGACGGCGAGTTTCTCCCACTGGCTGTGCGCGGCGATGCCGACGAGCTCGAGCTGGTCGCGGTGCGCGGCGAGGACGCGCAGGGTGTTTTGGCCGATGGAGCCGGTGGCGCCGAGGAGGACGACGCGTTTGCGAAGGGGAAAAGCGGAGACGGACACGGTGGAGCGGGACGGCGGCTCAGCGCAGGCCCAAGAGGAAATACGCGACGGGCGCGGTGAGAAGCAGGCTGTCGCTCAGGTCGAACATGCCGCCGATGCCGGGGATGGCGTGGCCGGAGTCCTTGATGTCGGCGCGGCGCTTGATGACGGATTCGATGAGATCGGAAACGATGCCGACGACCGCGATGGGCGCGGCGATGAGGGCGGCGTAGAGCGGCGTGAGGTGCGCGGGGAACTGGCCGCGCGCGAGCCAGGCCACGAGCGCGCCGACGCCCATCGAGGTGCACACGCCGCCGATGGCGCCCTCCCACGTTTTCTTCGGGCTGATGAGCGGGGACATTTTATGTTTCCCGATGGCGAGGCCGGTGAGGAGCGCGCCCATGTCGCAGAATTTCGCGACGGCGACGAGCCACAGGCAGAGGAGGAGCCGGCCGTCGGGCGAGATCGTGTCGCCGGGCAGCGGAGTGAGGATGCGCACGAGATATTGCAGGAGAAACGCGACGTAAACCAAACCGAAGAGCGTGGAGGCGAGCGCCTCGACGCGTTTCTCGGGCGGGCGCTCGGCGACGATGCGAATGGCGAAGACGACCGTGGCGAACGCGAGCAGCGGATGCGCGGGCCAGCCAAACCTCACCTCGAGGAACGGGGCGAGCGTGATCAGCGCGCCGAAGAACATGCCCAGTTTCGCGAACGGCGCCCAGCCGGCGGCGGCCATGAGCCGGTAGAATTCGCGGAGCGTGAACACCGAGATCAGCGCCATGAGCACGAGTGCCCCGCGGGTGCGGAAAAACCAGAGCGTGCCGAAAACGACGAGCCAGAGGACGACGGTGCTAAAGATGCGTTTTGCCACGGTGGAGTGAAGAAAGAGTTACTGGCTGGCCGACGCCGGGGCTGGCTTGAGCTGCTCACTCGTCAGGCCGAAGCGGCGCTCGCGTTTGGCATAGTCGGCGATGGCGGCGGCGAGGTCGGCCTTGGTGAAATCGGGCCAGAGCACGGGAGTGAAAAAAAACTCCGCGTAGGCGGCCTGCAGGAGGAGAAAATTGCTGACGCGGGATTCGCCGGAGGTGCGGATGACGAGATCGGGCTCGGGCAGATCGGCCGTGTAGAGATAGCGGCTGAACGTATCCCATGAACTGTCGTTGAGCTTCTCCTGGCCGGCGGCGACGGCGGCGGCGTAGGCGCGGGCGGCATCGACGACCTCGGTGCGCGAGCCGTAGTTGAGCGCGAGGACGAGGGTGTAGTCGTGAAATTCCTTGGTGGCCTCGATCGTGTCGCGCAGGAGTTTTTGGACGCTGGCGGGGAGTTCCTCGGTGCGGCCGATGGTGCGCAGGCGGACGCGGTCGCGGATGAAGGTCTTGAGTTCCTTTTTAAGATAAAACTCGAGGAGGCTCATGAGGCCGCCGACTTCGTCCTGCGGGCGCTTCCAGTTTTCGACGGAAAAGGCGTAGAGCGTGAGCACTTTCACGCCGAGATCGCGGGCGGCAAACGTGGTGGTGCGAACGGTCTCGACGCCGCGCCGGTGGCCCTCAAGGCGGGGCAGGCCGCGTTGTTTTGCCCAGCGCCCGTTGCCATCCATGATGATGGCGACGTGTTGGGGTACGGTGGTGGGCGCGGGCGCTTGACTCATGCTTGGAAGAGAAGGTTTGGGAGCGCCCTCGGATTTGACAAGGGGGAAGCCGAGATAACGCTGACGAGATGAGCGCACCGCTTTCTCCCGGGGAAATTCAAACCGCGCTGGCCGGGCTGGCGGGTTGGACGTTTGAGCGCGACGCGCTCGCGAAGGCCTACGCGTTTAAGAATTTTCGCGAGGCGCTGAGCTTTATGCTGCGCGTCGGATTCGAAGCGGAGGCGCTGAATCACCACCCGGAGTGGACGAACGTCTACAACCGCGTGGCCGTGCGGCTGAACACGCACGACGCGGGCGCCAAGGTGACGGCGAAGGACGTGGAGCTGGCGGGGCGCATGGAGAAAATTTCGCGGGTGTAGGGTGGGGCGTAAAGCCCCTCCCACCGTTCGATCACAGCCCCAGCAGGAAATTAAACGTGCGGTCGGCCTGCCCCGGGAGCGTCTCGTGCGTGAAGTCCGGATAGATCACCATTTCTTTTTTCGCGGTGATTTTGTTGTAGGCGGCGAACTGCGAACTCGGCGGGCAGATGGTGTCCATCAAGCCGGTGAACATGAGCACCTCGGCCTTGATGCGGGGCGCGAGGTGCTGGCAGTCGATGTAGCCCAGGCGCGTGAAAATCTCGGTTTCGCGCTCGTGGCGCGGATCGAAGAGGCGAAAAAATTCGCGCAGTTCCTGATAGGCGTCCTTGGCCTGATCCATTTCCCACACGCGCTGGTAGTCGCAGAGAAAGGGGAAGACGGGCGCGGCGCGCTTGATGCGCGGCTCCAGCGCCGCGCAGGCGAGGCTGAGCGCGCCGCCTTGCGAGGCGCCGAAGCAGCCGACGCGCGCGGCGTCGACCTCGGGGAGGTTCATGACGACGCGGGCGAGTTGCGCGGTATCGAGGAAAATTTGACGGAAGGCGAGTTTGCGCGGGTCGGGATCGTCGAGGCCGCGGACGATGTGGCCGCGCAGCGTGGGGCCTTTGACGGAGGCGTTGTCCTCGGAGCGGCCGCCCTGGCCGCGGCAATCCATCGCGGCGTAGCAGAGGCCCTCGGTGGCGTAACCGAGCTTGTCCATCCAGTCGCCGCTGTTGCCGGAGTAGCCGTGAAACTGGAGCGCGGCGGGGCGTTTCTCGCCGGCGGCGAGGTTTTTTGGCCGGATGTATTTCGCGTAGACGCGCGCGCCGCCGACGCCGGTGAACCAGAGATCGAAACACTCGGCACCGCGCGTCGCGAGGGCGTTGCTCGGGCGGAGTTCGGGCCGCGGATCGGTGGCGTCGAGTTCGCGGAGAGCGGCGGCCCAGTAGGCATCGAAGTCGGCGGGGCGGGGATTGCGGCCTTCGTAAACGCGAAGTTCCGCGAGGGGCTGATCGATCAGTGGCATGGTGGGATGCGGTGGGGACCGTGGGGCTGGGACCGGGATGACGCCACAAGAAATCGTTTGTTCTCCGCCGGGAGACCGTGATGGTCGCGGGATGAAAGTCGCATTCATCAGTGGCACCAGCATCGTGAACTCCACCCTGTTTTCGGCGTGGGACGTGAGGACGGTCGAGACGAGTTACGGGGCGGTCACGTATAAGACGAAGGGCGACTTCGCGCTGATCAACCGGCACGGCTATGCGTTTCCGCTGCCGCCGCACTCGATCAACTACCGGGCGAATATCCGCGCGCTGGCCGATCTGGGTTTTCAGGACGTCGTATCCCTGAACTCGGTGGGTTCGCTGAAAAAGAATTTGCCGCCGGGGACGATGGTTTCGTGCAGCGACTACGTGGGCTTGCAGCAGGGCCCGGCGACTTTTTTCGACCAGGAACTCAAGGGCGCGGCGCCGGGAATCGCGAACAATCTGATCCCGTTGTTATGCGAAAAACTCGCGCCGGAGTTTTCGATTCAAGCGGGCAAAGTCTACGTGCAGATGCGCGGGCCCCGGTTCGAGACGAAGGCGGAGATCAAGATCGTGCAGCACTGGGGCGACGTGATCGGGATGACGGCGGCGCACGAGGCGGATTTGTGCGGGGAGCTCGGGCTGCGCTACAATTCGCTCGCGATCATCGACAATTACGCGAACGGCCTCGAGGGCTCGGAGATCGACTTCGCGAAGTTCAAGGACCTCGTGAAGGACAATCAAGGGAAGGTGAACCGGCTGTTCGCGCGAATGCTGGAGATTCTGGGGTGAGCCGCGCCGGCTCGCTCACGGGGCCGGGGAGGCGAGCATCCAGGCGCATTGGTCCCGGACTGCGGTGACGCCGCGACGCGCGATGGCCTCGATCCGGTTTTCGCCCGGCGCGAGCGTGACCGCCGGCCAGCGGGCGATGCAGTCCTCGACGGGATGCGCGCCAAGCGAACGGCCGTTGACGAGCAGCTCGACGGTCTGGCAGTTGGAATAAATTTTCACCGCGGTCGTCGCCGCCGTGCGGGGCGTGAAGCGGCGGCTCGTGATGTAGGCCATCGGCTCATCCGTCCAGTTGGCCTGATACCAGTAGAACGCATCCTTGCGCGTGTGGCGGTCGCGCGTGACGAGGCCCTTGTCGTTGATGCCGGGCAGCTCGCCTTCCTTGCGGCCGGCGGAGGCGAAATCAAACATCACCCACACCGTCTTCGACCAGACCCAGGGGCGTTCGCGCAGCGTCCGCCAGTAAACCTCGTGGTAATACGCCTGATATTCCTCGCTGTGATCCTGCTGGACCGGCTGGTCGGGGTGGATCGAGATGCCGGCGCCGGCGCCATATTCGGAGAGGCCGAGGGATTGGCCGGGCGTTTTCGCGCGCTGCTTTTCCAGCCACGCCTCGAAGTCCTGCGGCGCATGGTGATACCAGCCGTGATACTGATTGTGCGCGACCGAATCCAAACCGTAGGCGCCGACCGGCTCGCCATAATTGCTGGCGAGCGTGCTGAGCCGCAGCGGATCCTCCAGCCGAACCGTGCGCGCGAGCAGCTCAAGCAGTGGTTTCGCGGCGGGTTGCTTGCCGGTCTGGACCTCGTTGCCGACGCCCCAGAACAGGATCGAGGGGTGGTTGAAATTTTGCCGGATGAGTTCGCGCACCTGCAAGGCGCAGCGTTCGGCGAAGCGCGGGCTCGCGCTCGCGGTGTTCACGAACGCGTGCTCGGTCCACGCGACGACGCCGAGTTTATCCGCGAGCGCGTAGTCGATCTCGTCGTGTTGATAGTGCACGAGCCGCACGAAGGTGCAGCCCAGCTCCAGCATGAGGCGGAAATCCTCCTCGTGGTCGGCCGGCGCGGTGGCCCAGCTTTTCCCGGCGTGTTCCTGGTGGAGATTCACGCCGTGGAGATCGTAGGGCTCGTCGTTGAGGATGAAACCACGCTCGGGATCGATGCGGAAGGTGCGGAAACCGACGGGTTGCGCGACGGTGTCGAGCGCGGGCGCGTCGGCTGGCCCGTCGGGGAGAAGCGTGGCGGTGGCGGTGTAAACATACGGATCCCGCCGGCCGTGCCAGCGGTGCGGGCGCGGCACAGTGAGTTCGATTTTCGCCTCGGTGGCACCGGGAGGGGCGAGGTGGTTGATCACGGTTTCGCCGACGGAAGCACCGGTGGCGTCGGCGAGCGCGAGGCGAATTTTTAGCGGCTGCGGCTGGTCGCGGGTGTTGCGCACGAGGACGCGGGCGCGGAGTTGGGCGGAGTCGGCGGTGACTTCGGGCGTGGTGAGATAAACTCCGGGGCCGGCGTGGTCGAGCGGGTCGATGGCGACGGCGGGAGTGATGAGGAGCGAGGCGTCGCGATAGATGCCGCCGCAGAGCGTGAAATCGCCTTCGCGCGGCGGCAGGTCGTCGCGCCAAGTCGTGTCGGCGAGGACGACGAGGGTGTTGTCGCCATCGAGGCGGAGCGCGTCGGTGGCATCGAAGCGGAAGGCGGCGAAGCCATTCTCGTGCGTGCCGAGCGGGTGGCCATTGAGCCAGACGGTGGCGACGAGACTGACGGCGCGGAAATCGAGATAGACGCGTTCGCCGGGAGCGAGTGGCGGGGTGGGGAAGCGGAGGCGATACCAGCCGGGGCCGCGTTGGAATTTCGGCGACGTGCTGTCGGCGGCGTTCCAGGTGTGGGGAACGGAAACGGTTTCCCACGCGCGGTCGTCGAACGCGGACTGCCACGCGCCCGGCGTCTCGCCGAAGTGAAAGCGCCAGCCTTCGCGCAGGGGAATCTGGCGGCGCGGGCCGGGGTCGGCGGCGTGCGCGACCGGTGTCATGAGGAGCAGCGCCGCAAATACGACTCCGCTCAGGTGGGAAAAAAATGTTTTCTTCATACGATCAGAGCGAGGCTCTCGGACTGGCGGCACCGTTCCATTCGCCGGCGGAGCAGGAAGGAATTCATCCGCGCGGTGGTGGAAGTGTGGTGCGAAGGCATCGGCGCTCGGCAGGTAAAGGGGGACCAAACAAAAGCGCCTCCGTTTCCGGAGGCGCTTGGCGCGAGCAGGGTCAGATCAGAAGCTGATCGTGTTCGAGAGGCTCCAAGTCGTCCCTTGGACGATGCGCAGGCCGGCGGACGAGCCATCGGGCTGCACCGAGACCGTGATCAATTTATCCTTCTGGAAGGCGTTGTTGATCCCGAGGCGCGTGCGCCATTCCAGCTTCCGACTGAGCGCATGCTTGTAGCCAAACCAGAGGTCGATGTTCGCCTCCGATTGGCCGTAGTAGGGCTTGTTCATATCGAAGGTCTGGATCGTGGCGATGGAGGGATTGGCGTTATTGTAGAGCGGTGTGAAGCCGAGGATGATTTTATCCTGCCAGCGGTAGCCGGCACCGACGCTCGCGCCCTTGAGCCAGTTTTGCGTGAAGTCGTAATTTGCGACAATGTTCGCGCGCCACTTGCGCAGTTCGGGGACGGGCAGGCCTTCGCCGCCTTTGACGGTGAGCCACGAAGCCCAGAAGTTGGCCTGCCAGTTCTGCTGCGCCGTCGTCGCGGTGCCGCTGGCATCGCCGCGCAGATTACCGGCAGCGGTGGTGGTCAGCGCGGTGTTGATCAGGTTAACCAGGGAGTTGAACGTTGGGTCGCCGATCGCCGAACGCTGCGCTTCCGAGCGGGAAGCATTGGCCGTCAGGCGCAGGTTGCGGATCGGCGTCGCGAAGAGTTCAAACTCATAGCCTTTCGATTTGTTGTTCTCCGTGATGGTGAATCCATTTGGCGTCGTGGAGGTGAGAGTTTTGACCTGATCGATTTCGATCCCGTAGGCGCTGAAAAATTGCGGGGGGACAGTCGCCACGAATTTTTCCCAAGCGGCCACGTCGGTTGCCTGCGCTGCGGCGGCTTGGTCCGGGGTTTGGCTGCCGCTGACCTGATAATTATAGTTGTTGGGATTGCCTTGGTTCGCGGTGTCGAGCGTGGTGCCGTTCAACTGATACTTGAATTTGTTGTGCGCGACTTGGTAGCCGGTGAAGAGGCCAGCGAGATAGAACGAGTTGAAGCCGCTCGTGCCGGAGGAATTGATCACGGTGGTCTCGTAGCGGTTCACTTTGAAGCCGTAGCGACCGTCCTTGGTCGAGATCGTCAGACCGTAGTCCTTTGTGTCGCCGGTGGGGGGACCGAAGGGGGTGCCGAGCGGTCCGACGCGGCCGGCGATGGGCTGGCTGTTGGCCGACTGGTTATAGGAGATGCTGACATCGAAGGGCAGACGGTCGCCGACACGAGGGACGAGCCGGGTGAGGTGGGCCACGACGCTGTAACTCTTCGTGAAATCGTGGACGCGGATATGCGAACTCGGGAGCGCATAGGAACTCGGATCCAGATTGACCTGGTTCTGGTTGTTGCGGACGCCGGCTTTCGACCAAGCCCGCGACACGTCATCGCGATAGCCATACATCGCGACAATGCTGCGGTTCCAGATGTAGTCCTGCCAGACGATCGCGGTGGACTCGATCTTGGACTGGTTGAGGCTCGCATTGTTGGTGTTAGCATCGCGGTTGCCCTCTTCGGAGTTGATGACGGTGATCGGGGAATTGCCCCAGCCGCGGTAGTTGTCTGGATTTTCCGACTGGGTGGAGGTGGCGTTGGGGAAATTGGGATTCACCCACGGCGCCGCGGGGCTCACGTTCGTCGCGACCCAAGTCGAATCGAAAACCCGGGTGGAGCCGCTCACGGGCCGGGCGATGGCGGTCGGCCGCGGGATGTTCGCACCGGTGGCGCTGGAGGCGCCGAGCAGTGATCCGCCAAGATAAATCGTCTGGTAAACCTGGCGGTTCGAGCTGTCGATCGTCTGCACGCTGGCCGGCGTGGTGATGAAATCCTTGTAGGCGAGATCGGTGGTGTAGCGGACAAAGCCCCGGAAATCGCTGTTGCGCGAATCATTGTTCCAAAGGCCGGTCAGGGTCTGCTGCCCGAGGATGCGACCGAGGATGGAGGGATTGGAGCCCTTCGCAAAATCGTGCTTCAGAAACGCCGTGAGGCGCGACGAGCGGCGGTCGATGGCGGTCGCGTTGCCGCCCGCGGTATCGGCGATGAAAGGACGCCCGAAGTTCGGGTTCGCCTGCCCGTCGGCCGAAGTCTTGATGAGGTCGACGTAGATCGTCTGGTTCTTGTCGCCCATGAAAGTGAGCTGCCCGTTGTCGAAGTGCTGGCGGTCGTGCGCGAGTTCGAAACCGACGTCGCCATTAAAGAAGGTCTGCGACCAGTTCACGTTGAAATTATGGAAGTTGGCCCACTCCTGTTTGTTCGGGCCATCGATCAGATTGTCGTAGAAATTGAAGATCGAGGGATCGGAAAGCTGCTGGTTCTTGGTGAGACCGAACTTCGCGCCGGGAAGATTAATCTTCTTCGAAAAATCGCGATAGATGGTGACCGACGACATCCGGCTGAACGGGATGCCGCCGATGCCGCCGTCGATCGTGCCGTCCGCGCGGAGGCCGCGGCTGGTAAAAGGTTCTTGGCTGAAGAAGCGCATCGCCGAGCTCGCACCGCTATCGTAGATGGCCATCGGATTGCCGAAATACCCGCCGGCGAACTGGCCGCCGAGATTGGGTTGCCAATACGGATTGAGGGGAACGCCCGTGTAGGACTTCACAAATTCGCCGCGGTTCGGATCGCCGATAGCCGCGATGGCGGTATCGTTCAAGCCACGGGCGTCGAAGCCTTTTTTGCTGAGTGTATTGAAGGCGATGGGGGCACCGGTGACGGTGTCATAGCCGGTGACCGAGCCGGTCTTGAACCACGGTGTGATCGTGTCACCGGGTGTCAGCGTCCGTGGGCGATTGCTGGTGATTTTCCCTTGCTCAAAGCTGGCTTTGAACGTGGAGTTATTTCCACCTTTCTTGAGGAAAGCAGGCTCCCAGCGGACGGTGCCGAAAATGCGGCGGTCGAGTTGAAAGGCCGGCTTTTGCTCGAAGCGCGTGTCATCCCGCACCGCGTCAAGCCGGAACGCGAGTTCGCGGGCGAGGAGCACGTGGTTCACGTCGAGCGTGGCGCGGGTGCCGCCCGTGCTGGTGAAGCGAAACTCGGCGTCGCCGCGGTTCTTGAACTGGGCCGTCTTCGTGCTGTTATTAATGATACCGGACGGGCTGCCGAGGCCGAACAGAATGGCGTTGGGCCCGCGCTGAAACTCGATGCGGTCCGTGTTGTAGCCATCCCACGGGGAGTCAGTCAGGAAAAAATTCCGGGTGCTGTCCGCGGACGTGAGCCCACGCACGCGGGTGTTGCCGTTGGGATTGAGGAAGCCTTCGTTGAGCTGGGTGCCGCTGCCGGCGTTGGCCATCGTGCCGGACATGCCGCCCACCTCGGTGTTGGTCACGTATTGGAGAAGCGACTCGTTGTTGATCGCGCCGGTGTCTTTTAAGAACTGCTCGGTCACGACCGAGATGGCCGAGCCGACATCCTTGAGATTCATGTTCAGGCGATTGCCGGCGAGCGAGCTCGAGGCGGCGTAGCCGGTATCGAGATCGGTGGCCACCTCGAACGGCGAGAGGACCACAGTGTCGCGCAGCTCCGTCGACGTGTCGGTCGTAGTGACGGGGGTGACCGGGGCAGCGGCCTTGGCTGGGGCCGGTTTCGGGGCCGGGGCGGTGGCATCATTGCTCACGGCCTGCGCCATGGCCGCGCTGATGGTTAACAACAGGCTGGCGGACAAAAAGAGCCTGAGCGCGGGGCGCTTCAGCTCGAGGGACGGGATGTTTGGTTTAGTTGGCATGGGGTCAAAATTCGGAGGGGAGAACGCTGCGGCACGACGCGGCCCGGCGATCAGCCTCGCGCAAAACGGGAGGGCGACCGGCCGAACGTGTCGTGGAGAAACTCAGCGGGGTGGGAGGGGCGTTGGGGGATTGGCGGAAGGCCGCGTGCCGGCCAAGTCCCGCGAATGTTCCCAGCGTGCGGATGCGGCGTAATGCCCGACAAGCGACCAGTGGTCATGATCGCACTATGACCAAAGATATAGTCCGCAGGCTTGGCGTTGGTCGGGGTTCGCGCCAGCCTCGCGGCATCCCCCTCATGTTTACGGCTGCTTCGTTTCTCGGGCGCACGCGTGCTTTCGGCCGCCTCGCCCCACACTGCGCGCTCGCTTGCGCGCTCGTGCTCGGCGGGCGTGGGGCGGGTGCCGCGGAACCGGAAAACCCGGCGCTAAGCAGCGTCGAGGCGATTCGCAACGTCGGCGAATGGGACTTGCGGCAAACGCACCCGCTGCGCCTGGAGGGCACGGTGACGCTCGTGGACAACGACCGGCACCTCGCGGTGCTGCAGGATGAGACGGGCGCGATCGCATTGAGGCTGGATGCGGCCAGCGCGGCGGTTTCCGCCGGGCGGAGGTTCGTGATCGAAGCGGCCGACAGCTGGCCGTATTCGGAGGCGCTGCAGGATTTTCCGCTGCGACCTTCCGGCCGCGAATCGCTGGCGTCATTCGAGGCGCCCTCCGGCACGGGCAACAACAGCTACCTTGCCCGCGTCCGCGGCTACGTGCATCCGCCGGCGACGGGCGAGTATCGGTTTTGGATCGCGAGCGACGACACGTCGCAATTGTGGCTGGGCACGGATGACGACCGCCGTTCGGCCCGGCTGATTGCCACCGCCACCATCTGGACGAAGCCGCGCGAATGGAGCCACATGCCGGCGCAAAAATCCGCGGCCATTTATCTCGAAGCGGGCCGGCGCTACTACATCGAGGCCGTCCATGAACAGGGGCCCGGCACCGATCACCTCAGCGTGTCGTGGGAGGGGCCGAACCTGCCGCAACAAATCATCGATGGCGCGCACCTGAGCCCGTGGCCGGAGTCGGTGGCCGGCGAAAAAAACGCGGCGATGCCCGCGCGCGGCCGCATCCTCCGCGAATATTGGCGGGGCCGCACCGTGGCAAACGCCGGGGTGATGACGGCCCGGCGCAAACTCGATTCCACGCTCGTGCTCTCGGGCATTGGCGTGCGGGAAATCGGGCCCGGCTCGCCGCTCCCGGCCCGCACCGCCCAGCCCGGGCAACGCGGAACCGGCGTCGACTACCTGTGGTGCGAGTTGGAGGGCACGGTGGCTTTCGTGGCGCGCCACGGGGATGCCCTCGTGCTGGAGCTGGCCGATGGCGCCCCGCGCACGCGTGTCATCGTGCAGCACTGGCTCGGCGGGGCGACACAGCGGCTCAACGGCCAGCGGGTGCGGCTGCAGGGCGTGGCGGAATCGGCGATCGGCGAAAACGGCCAGCGGGTGCTGGGGCGACTTTGGGTTCCCACGGCGACGAAGCTGACGATCGTCGGGCAATGGCCGCACGCCGAAGGCCATCAGGGCGTCACTATCGCCGAGTTGCTGGCGGGCGACCCGACGACGTGGCGCGACCGGCCGGTCAAGTTGCGCGGGCGCGTCGCCGAGGCGGGCGACGACGGCCGCTTCACGCTGAGCGACAACGGGGCGTTCTACGGCTACACCTCGGCCGACGGTCTCGCGTGGCAGCAAATCGGCGCGCCCATCGAGCTCACGATGGGCCCGGCCGTCGAGCTCGGCCTCGCCGTCAGCTCGCGTTCGGCCGAGGCGGCGGCCACGGCGGTTTTCGACCAGATCGAGGGGCTGTCCGAGGAGCCTATCCGAACCGCCATCGGTGGTCCGTTGCGCTTCGGCGACTATCGTCGCCGCGACGGACGCGTCACGCTGACGGGCAGCGGGCACGACATGTGGACGAGTCCGGATCAGTTTTATTTTGCGCACCGGCACCTCACCGGCGCGGGTGAGATCGTGGCGCGGCTTGCCGAGTTCGCGCCGACCGAAGAGTGGGCGAAGGCCGGACTCATGATCCGCGAGAGCCTCGCGCCTGACGCACAGTTTGTGGATCTGGTGCAAACCGGCGCGCACGGTTGTTGCCTGCAATGGCGGAAAACGGCCGAAGGCAGCGCGCCTTTGTCCACGAGTGACGAAACGGTGCGTGCGCCGCAGTGGCTCAAGCTCGCGCGCCGGTTCAACACCGTGCGCGTCACCACCGCGCAGGCCGGTCGGATCGAGGTCGGCGCGCGCGTCGAAGTCGTCGGCTATGTAGTGGAAGAAGGCGGACGGCTCGCGATCGGCGACGCCTCGGCCCGCGCGGTGTCGCCCGAGACGGACCAGCCCCCAGCCGTGGGCTCGGCGCGGCCGCTCGTCGAACTGGCCCGCATCCGCAGCGCGTCCGGGAATGCGGCGCTCTACGATATTCTCCGGGTGCGCGGCGTCGTGACGTTTTCCGGCGAAGCGGCGGGCCGGCGCTACGTGGCGATTCAGGACCACAGCGGCGCCGCCTTCCTTTCGGCGGAGCAGCTGCCGCCCGTGCCGCGAATTCGCGCCGGACAATTCATCGAGGTGAACAGCAATCCGGGTGCGCAGACGCCCACGCCGAATCTGATCGTCGACAGCATGGCCGTGATCGGGCCGGCGCTTTTTCCCGTGCCGTTACGCCATCCTTCCGAATACGTACTGCCACGCCGCGGGGAGGCAGCGTGGATCGAGGTGCAGGGGATCGTGCGGTCCGTCGCGGCGAATGGCCTCATGCGATTGAAAGACGGGCGAGATTTTTTCACCGTCGCCGTCGCCGGCGCATCCGTGGAGCAGTTGCGGCATTACGTCGATGGCACCCTGCGCCTGCGCGGCGCGCTCGCCTATCCGACCGAGCAGGAGAGGCTGTTGCTCGTGCCCTCCGTCGAGCAGATTGAAGTCATCGACGCGCCGCCGCCGGAACCATTCGCACTGCCCGTGCAGCGCATCGGCGAACTCATTTCCAACCTGCTCCGCAATCGCGCCGCGCATCGCATTCGGGTCAAGGGCACGGTGTCGTTCGTGGACCGGGGTTTCATTTATTTGCAGGACGATTCCGGTGGGGCCCGCGTGGAGTTGGACACCGCCGCCGCGCCGCCGAAGACCGGCGAGAGCGTGGACGCGGCGGGCTTCCCCGACATGGCGGAGGATCATTCGGCCATCCTCACCCATGCGGTCGTGCGCACGGTGGCCGCCATCGCGCCGCCCGCGCCGGTGGCGGTGACCGCGGAGGAAATTCTCAGCGGGCGATTCGGCGCGCGGCTCGTTCGAATCAAGGCGATTTTCTCGCGCGACCGCGCGGCCGACGGCGGCAACACGCTGGAACTTCAGCTCGATCAGCGGATTTTCCGCGCGTCGCTCCCGGCGGAGAATTTACCATCGATCCCCGCCGGCAGCCTCGTCGAAGTCACCGGCGTGTGCGTGCTTGAGACGGCGCTGCCGGAGTGGATCAAGGTGTCCGCCGGAGCCGCGTCAATTTTGCCCGTGCGGCTGCTGCTGCGCTCGCCGGCCGATGTCGTGGTGCTGCAGAAGCCGCGCTGGTGGGCCGTGAAACGCACGCTCGTCGTGGCGGGCGCGGCGGCGTTGGTCCTGCTGGTCTCATTCTACTGGATTCACACGCTGCGCCGTCGCGTCGCGTCGCGCACGGCCGAACTCGGCGCCGCGATGGAAAAACTCCGGCGCGAAACACAAACCGCCGCGACGCTCGCCGAGCGGAACCGTCTCGCCGGAGAAATTCACGACAGCTTGGAGCAGGGCTTCAGCGGCCTGATCCTGCAGCTCGACACCACCGCGAAGCTCGGCGCATGCCCGCCGGAGGTTCGCACCGGGCTGGGGCTGGCCCGCAACATGGTCGCGTTCAGCCGCAACGAGGTCCGCCACGCCGTCTGGGATTTGCAGTCGCCGGTGTTGGAAAACTCCGACCTCGGCACGGCGTTGAAAAAAATCGTCGAGCAGCTCGCGCCCGAAACTCCGCACTCGACCGTGAGCGTCGAAGGCGAAGTCCGCCCGCTCGGCTCGGCGGTCGATCACCACCTGTTGCGCATAGCGCAGGAAGCGATCACCAACTGCGTGAAGCATGCCGCCGCGCAAAACCTCGACGTGGTCCTGGGTTATTCGGCCGCCGAAGTCAGCCTCTCCATTCGCGACGACGGCTGCGGCTTCGTGCCGGGGAAGGTGCTGACCGGCGGCGTGGGGCACTTCGGCTTGCGCAGTCTCCGCGGTCGCGCGAGCAAGATTCAGGGCACGCTCAACATCACCAGCGAGCCCGGCCAAGGCACGACCGTCGCCGTGCGCGTCACCGTGCCCCCTCCCTCCGCGACCGGCTAACCCTTTTTGTTTTCATGCCCCACCCCACTGTTGCCCACCCCCTGGTTGCCCCGCGGATCCGGATCATGCTGGTTGACGATCACATCCTGATGCGGATGGGCCTCGCCTCCGCGACGAACAACGAGCCCGACATGTGCGTCGTGGCCGAAGCCGAGGACGGCGTCGAGGCGATCGAAGCCTACCGGCAGCACCAGCCCGACGTCGTGATTCTCGACCTGCGGATGCCGAGGCGAAACGGGATCGAGACGATCGGCGTTTTGCGGCGCGAATTCAGCGCGGCGCGCATCCTCGTCCTGAGCAACTACAGCAGTGGCGACGAGGTGGCCTCGGCGATTCAGGCCGGCGCGCGCGGCTACGCGGTGAAGGACATGCCGCTCGACGCGCTGCTCGATGCGATCCGGCGCGTCCATGCTGGCGAACAGTTCGTCCCCACCGAAATTGCGCGCCGGCTCGCGGGGCGGATGCTCTCGCAGCTTTCGAACCGCGAACTCGAAGTGCTGGCGCTGATCGGCAAAGGCAAAAGCAACAAGGAGGTTGCCGCCGCGCTGCACCTGGTGGAAGGCACGGTGAAGGTTCACGTGACCAACATCCTCTCGAAACTCGGCGTGGCGGATCGCACGCAAGCCATCCTCGCGGCCGTCAAGCGCGGGATCCTGCAGCTGGACTAGAGTGCCCCGGCGCGGGGCCGGCTCAATTCCTCATTTCTTTTTTGGAGGCGTGTCGCAAACGATTCCAAACGCCTGCAGCACGATGGTGTCCTCATTCGGCGAGGCTTTCGCTTGGGCTTTTTGCCGGGGCGTTTCTTTCAACGCGTCTTCTTTGGACGGACCCGGCACCGCTGCGCAACCGGCGGCGAGCGCCAAGGCGCCGGCCGAAAGCGCCGCCACTCCGATCTGCCTGATCCTGGATCGCTCCTCCGAAGTAAGCGGAGCTTCCGGCGTGACAAACTCGCCGGAGAGCCGGCGGTAAAACGACACGCACAGTCTTTCCTTTCCGACTTTCGAGAGCAGGGCGTGGCGCGCGTCTGCGCTCAGCTCCGAGAGATTGGTGACACTATGGCCGCACTTTTCGCAGAATCGCTCGCGCTCGTCGCCCCGCAGGTCCGCCCACGGGATCGGACAAACGTAGGACAGCTTGGGGAACGCGATCATGGGGTGGTCAAAAACAGGCGAGCCAAGGGATTGGTTTTTGTGGTTGGCGGCATTTATGAGCGCCGAAACAAACCGTGATCCCTCAGTGCAGAATGATGGATCACCCAAAACGCTAAAAAGCCGACGATGCCCGTGAGCAAAACTACAAACACCCAAGTGGCATGGTCGACCGCGTAGAGTGGCACTTGGTTTCTACCGAGCTTTGCGGCTTCGTTGCTGGTGCCGATTGCGAGGAAGATATTTACGATGAACAGTAGCAGCAACACGGCCAGCGGCAGCAAGGCGAGCACAAGGGTCAGTTCTTTCATGGAGGTGTTTTCTCCCGAACGGATTGGCTAACTTCAGTCGGGTTGAGTTTGAGGCGGCTGACCGGGGAGCGCAGCACGAGAGTGGTTTGATAGCAATTCCGGCTTCTGTGTTGGCGAAATTTAAGGCGAGGCCGTCGATAAAAACTTACGAAGGAAAGTCGGCTCGCAAAAACACATTTGTGCGGGAGGGGAACGCGGCTACCGTCCGCGTTCATGAGCGATTTCGTCGAGGCAGGGAAAATTTCCATGGCGCGGCAGGCGGTCGAGCGACTGCGGGCCAACATGCGGCGCACCATCAAGGGCAAGGACGACGTGATCGAACAGGTGCTGGTGTGCCTCGTCGCCGGCGGGCATCTGCTGCTCGAAGATTTGCCCGGGGTGGGCAAGACGACGCTCGCCTATGCGCTCGCGCGCTCGACCGACTGCACGTTTTCGCGCGTGCAGTTCACGAGCGATTTGCTGCCGAGCGATGTGACGGGCGTCGCGATCTACGACGAGCGGGAGCGGAAGTTCGTGTTCAAACCCGGCCCGGTTTTCGCGAATGTGGTGCTGGCCGATGAGATCAACCGCGCGACGCCGAAGACGCAGTCGGCGCTGCTGGAGGTGATGGACCGCGCGCGCGTGACGGTGGACGGTGTGGCGCACGCGGTGGGCGCGCCGTTCATGGTGTTCGCGACGCAGAACCCGGTGGACTACGAGGGGACGTTTCCGCTGCCGGAGAGCCAGATGGACCGGTTTCTGATGCGGCTGCAGATGGGGTATCCGCAACCGGCGGACGAGCTGGAGATCTTGCGCACGGCGCGCGCGGGCTACGATGCGATCGAGGTCAACGCGGTGGTGACGAGGGCGGAGGTGTCGGCCTTGCAGGCGCTCGTGGCGGAGGTGTTTGTCGAGGACTCGGTGCTGGATTATATTTTGCGGATCGTGACGGCGACGCGGACGGAGGCGGAGTTCAAGGCGGGCGCGAGCGTGCGCGGCGGGCTGGCGTTGCGCACGGCGGCGCAGGCGCGGGCGCTGGTGCTCGGGCGGGATTTCGTGCTGCCGGAGGATGTGGGCGCCTTGGTGACGGCGACGCTCGCGCACCGGCTGGCACTGGCGCGGCAGACGAGCGATGCGCTGGAGGAACGGCGCGCGGTCGGAGGCGTGCTGAAACGGATTCTCTCGAGTGTGGCGCTGCCGGTGTGAGGGCGCGGCGGGTCGGAGAAAACAACGCTCAACGCTTAACTTTTAACGTTTAACGCTCAATGGCGGCATCCGGCAGTTCAGCGTTAAAAGTTGAGCGTTCAGCGTTGAGCGTTTCTTCCGGCATGGAATGGCAGGGGCCGGGGGCGGCCGGCGGGCCGCGGCGGAAATTCCAATGGAGCTTGCTGCTGTGGTCACTCGTGTGGCCGCGCGGAGGCGAGCGGATGGTGCCGACGATGCCGGGCATTGTTTTGATCGGGCTGTCGTTCGGGCTGGGAACGGCGGCGTATAATTCATCGAGCAATATTTTGTTCATCACGCTCTCGCTGCTGCTGGCATGCCTGATTTTGAGCGGCGTGCTTTCGTGGCTGAACCTGCGCGGCGTGGCGTGGCGGCTGGAGGTCGCGCCGCCCTGGCGGGCGGGACACGTGGCGAATGTCGGGCTGGAGTTGCGGAACGGAAAAAGTTTTTTGCCGACCTACGGGCTGTGGTTCGAATTGGTGGCGCGCGCGGTGGCGGCGGGCGGGCCGGCGCGGGTGGAGTCGACCATCACGGGCAAGGGCATCGATGTGCGCGCGGCGTTGAAAAAAGCCGCCGAGGCGGAGGCGCGCGGGAGCGTCGCGCTGGGTGGGCGCCTCGATCCGCGGGACGCGGCGCGACTCGAGTGGAGTTTCACGCCGGCGCGGCGGGGCCGGCTGCGGGTGGAACTCGCGGGCGTGGGCTCGCTGTTTCCCTTTGGTTTCTTGAAAAAATTCGTCGGCTCGGAGCTGCGCGCGGAAGCGGTGGTGTGGCCGGCGCCGGTGGAGTATCGGCGGCTCGCGGCGGGCGGGGCGCGCCGGGCGGGCGGCGGGGAGCGGATGGCGCGCGTGGGAAGCGGCGGGGATTTGCGGGCGCTGCGCCGCTATGCGACGGGCGACTCGCACCGGCTGATTCACTGGAAGGCGAGCGCGCGCACGCGGCAGTTGCTCGTGCGGCAGTTCGCGGCGGAGAGCAGCGAGGGGCTGGCATTGTGGGTGAGAACGGGCGCGGAGGAGTGGCCGGGGCGGGAGCAGTTTGAGCGGCTGGTGAGTTTCGCGGCGACGCTGGCGGAGGATCTTTTTCGCGCGGGACGGTTGCAGACCGTCGCGCTCGACGAGGCGGCTCCGGTGGCAGTGCGGCATGTGCGGGATTTGGAGGGCTGGCTGGACCGGCTGGCGGTGGTGGAGGTGCGGAAGGATTCGGTCGTGGGCGGGGCGCCAGCGGCCGGGGGCGTCCGCGCTCCCATGATGGGGCGGAAAAATTTGCTCACGTTTGCGCCGGACGGGGCGCATGGCGTGGCAGCATATCTCGATGGAAACAAAGCGGCCGCAACTTAGCCCCGACGAGATGCAGCAGCTCAGGTGGCTGCTGGGCGGCGCGCTCACGCTGCTCTCGGTCGTGACCGTGTTCTATCTCGACGTGGAGGCGTGGACGTTGATGGCGCTCACGATGCTGGCGACGATCGCGGTGCTGGTGCGGCCGACGTGGCCGGCGCGGGTGCCGAAGCTCGCGCACACGCTGGCGTTTCCCCTGATCGCGGCGTTTTTCCTCGGCGACTTGTGGATCAAGGGGGAGATGCTGCCGGCGATGGTGCGGCTCGATATTTTGCTGCTGCTCTACCGGAGCATCAGCTACCGCCAGCGCCGCGACGATATGCAGATCATCGTGCTGGGGCTTTTTCTGATCGTGGTGGCGGGCGTGCTGACGGTGTCGCTGGCGTTTGCGGTGCAGGTCATGGTGTTCGCGGGGTGCGCGCTGGCGTTCCTGCTGGCGATCACGATTGCAGAGGCGGAGTCCAACCGGCGCGTGCGCCCTAACGCCCCCAACCTCGGGGAGCCGCCGCGCTGGGCGGTGCAGCTGGATTGGGGGCGGTTGGGGACAAGACTGCAGGCGGTGAGCGACTGGCGGGTGCTGGTGCTGGGCGGGGTGCTGTTTGCGGGCGTGGTGGCGGTGGCGGCGCTGCTGTTCCTGGCGATTCCGCGGTTTCAACTGGAGAACAGTTTGTTTCTCGAGCGGTTCATCTCGAAGAAGTCGCGGACGGGTTTCAGCGACTCGATCAAGTTTGGCGACGTGACGGAGATTCAGCAGGACTTCGGCGTGGCGTTGAGCGTGGATGTGCCGGACGCGGCGCTGGCACCGGCCTCGCCCTACTGGCGGATGCTCGTGATGGACGAGTATCGGGACGGCGGATTCAAGTTGTCGGCGGCGCTGATCCACGCGGCGGTGGCGGGCGAGCGAACGGCGGCGGCGTTGCTTGGCACCGAGCGGGCGGGCGCGGGCGCTCCGGCGTATTGGACGTTTTACCTGGAGTCGGGCGTGAGCCGCTACCTGCCGCTGCCGGGGCGATTCGGCGAGCTGCGCTTTCGCGAGGCGCAACATTTCCGGCCGAGCACGGAGCTGGCGGTCGTGGCGCTCGTGGCGGAGCCGGCGACGATGACGGCGTATCGCGTCGAGGGCATGACGCTGGCGGATGCGCTGCCCGATCCGGCGTTTGCCGCCCGCTGGCGCAAGCGCGATCCCTCGACCGGGGCGGATCCGCTGCTGCAGCGGCGGATTAATCTCGGGCCGGAAGATCGGGAAATTTTGGGACGGTTGGCGGCGGAGTTGGGCGATGGCGGCGCGGCGGAATTTGGGCGGATGGCGAGCGCCTGGCTGATGAAGCAGCACGGTTACTCGCTCTCGCCGCAGATTCCGCGGGGCGCCGGCGATCCGCTGGTGCGCTGGCTGGCGTCGCGCGAGGCGGGGCACTGCGAGTTGTTCGCGGGCTCGTTTGTGCTGCTGGCGCGCACGGCGGGCTATGCGGCGCGCGTGGTGGTCGGCTTCAGGGGCGGCACGTGGAATGGCTACTCGAATAATTTCACGGTGCGAAATTCCGACGCGCACGCGTGGGCGGAAATCTGGGATGAAAAGCGCGGCGCGTGGCTGCGCGTCGATCCGCTGGCAGCGGATGCGGGAGCGACGGCGAAGGAAATTGGCGCGGACGGGGCGGCGCTGGCGCGGCGGACGGACCGGAGTTGGACGGCGCGTTTCGACAGCCTGCGGGTGTTTTGGTATCGGCGGATCGTGAACTTCGACGCGCGCTCGCAGGAGGAGACGCTGGCGGCGGTGAAGACAGCGACGCAGAACACGGGCCGGCGCGCGCGGGAAATGCTGGAGCACGCGGCATCGGCGCTGAGGGCGTGGCTGGCGGGGCCGTGGGACGCGCGGCGGTGGGCGGGCGTGCTGGCGGTGATTGCGGGCGGGACGGGCGTGATCTGGCTGTGGCGGAATTTTCGATACGTGATTTTCGATTTTCGATTGGGGCGGAGGGGACGGCGGGAAGACCCGGTGCGGCGCGAGGCGGGGCGGTTGCTCGCGCAGTTGCGCGAGGGAAGGGAGGGCGACGGGCGGGGAGCGGCCGGGCCGGAGGAGACGGAGACGCGGGCGGAGTTGCAGCGGCTGCGTTTCGGCGCGCGCGAGACGTGGCGGGAACCGGTGGCGGTGCTAAGGCGCGCCCGCGGTGTGGCGCGGACGCTGCGCCGCCGCGGCCGATAAACTCAAGCCGGCGTGGCGGTGAACTCAGTTTCGACGGGTTCTTCCGTCGCGGGCTCCTCGGCGGGCAGCGGAAAATCGCGAATGAACTCGGAGAAATTGAGGAGTTCGAGCCGTCCGTCCCAATGCTCGACCACGGCGGTGAGCGACTCGACCCAGTCGCCAGAATTTAGGTAGTGAATTTTGCCGATCTGCCGGTCGGCGGGAGTGTGGATGTGGCCGCACATGACGCCGATGCAGCCGCGTGATTCGGCGAGTTCCGAGATGTGCTCCTCGAAGTTGGAGACGTGGCTGACGGCGGATTTGACGCGGGCCTTGATCGCCTTGCTGAGCGACCAGTATTCGAGGCCGCGCCAGGCACGCCACGCGTTGTAGAGACGATTGAGTTTCAGGAGCGCGCGGTAGCCCCAGTCGCCAAGGTGGGCGAGCCAGACGAAATTTTTCGTGACGGTGTCGAACACGTCGCCATGCAGCACGAGGTAGCGGCCGTGGGCGGTCTCGTGGATGTGATCCTCGACGATGGTGAGATTTTCGAAATCGAGCGGGAGAAACTGGGTGAGGATGTCGTCGTGGTTGCCGCGGAGGTAAACGACCTGGGTGTCGCGCTTCTCCAGTTTTTTGAGGACGATGCGGATGAAGCGGGTGTGGGCCTTCGTCCAGTTGCCGCCGCGCTGGAGCTGCCAGCCGTCGATGATGTCGCCGTTGAGGATGAGTTTTTCGCAGCGGACGTTCCGCAGAAAATGATTCACCTCGATCGCCTTACTCTCGGCCGTGCCGAGGTGGACGTCGGAGAGGATCACGGTGCGGACGCGAAGTTTTTTCACGGGAGAAAAGAAGCCGAAGGCGGAAACGCAGGCGTCGCGCAGGACGGAAACCCAGCCCGAAATCCGGTCGAGGCCGCTCTAGCCGGCCGACTCATCATGTCATATAATACGTTACATTTGACGGTTTGTCCCATCGGAAAGTTGTAACGTATTATATTACAAACGGCGTTGGTCGTGCAGGGGAGAGAGAGGGAGGACGGGATCATGGCAGCTGGAGGGCGAAGCCGGCGGGGGCGAGGTCGTCGGCGGGGGCGATGGCGCGGGTCGTGGCGGGGATGACGACGCGGAGGCTGCGGGGATGGACGAGGACTTCGACGGTGCTGCTGGTGGGATGCGTCTCGCCATCAGTATGGACCAGGCCGGGGGCGGGGCGCTCGATGATGAAACGCGAGCCGCGCAGGCGGCGGACGTGGGGGCTGCGGTCGATGGAACCGAGGAAGAGATGCGCGCCGAGGATGGCGGCGCCGAGGAGGCCGACGGGGCGGATGGCGACGAGATCGAGCTGGCCGTCGTCGACGCGCGCGCCGGGGGCGATGAAGGCGCGGTTGCCGTATTGGTCGGAGTTGGCGATGGCGATGAGCATGGCCTCGATTTTCTCGCGGCGACCGCCGGCGGTGATCGTGCAGTGCTCGCTTTTGCGCTGAACGAAGGCGGAAAACGCGGTGCGCGCATAGGCGGGGAGGCCGCGGCGCGTGAGGTGGTTGAAGCGGCGGCTGACCTCGGCATCGAGGCCGAGGCCCATGGCGTTGAAGAAGGGCTTGCCGTTAACCGAGCCCGTATCGACGGCAGCCACACGGCCACCGATGGCGGCGACGAGTTCGAGGGCGGCGAGCGGGGCGAGGGGCAGGCCGAGGTGGAGGGCGAGGCCGTTGCCGGAACCGCAGGGGACGAGGGCGAGCGCGGCGGGCGTGTGCAGGAGGGCTTGGGCGACCTCGTTCATCGTGCCATCACCACCGACGGCGACGACGCGGAGGCAGCCTTGGTGGACGGCGTCGCGGGCGAGTTCGGTGGCGTGGCCGGGGCCTTCCGTGGCGACGAGATCGGCATCGAGGGCGCGGGCGCTGATGAAATCGCGGAGGAGAGGAAGCAGGCGGGCGTTGCGCGCGTGCCGGCCGGAGCGGGGATTGAAGATGAAACGGGTTTTCATCGGAGGGAGATCGCGGGCGCGGGGTCGAGGGCGAGAAGGGGATCGGAGGAAGCGGCGAGGACGTGGGCGGCGATGACTTTCGCGGCGTCATTGCGGACGAGGGTGGCGAGAGCGGTGCGCCACGAGTGCCAGCCGGCGCCGCGCTGGGCGAAGGCGGCGCGGAGCGTCGCGATGACGGCGGCGGGAGTCTCGGCGAGTGCGCCGGCGTGGTGACGGCGGAGGAGCTCGTAGTTGCCCTCTTCCTGGCCGGGGACGACTTGGTTGACGATCATCGGGCAGCGCGCGGCAATGGCTTCCTGGGTGGTAGCGCCGCCGGCTTTGCTGATGACGGCGTGGTGCGTCATGAGCAGATGCGGGATTTGGTCGGTCCAGCCGAGAATCTGAGCCGGGCGGGCGCGGCCGGCGGCGAGCGCGGTGAGTTGCGCGCGGAGGGTCTCGTCGCGGCCGACGGCGATGGTGATTTCCCACGCGGTTTCCTCGAGGAGGAGGCGGGCGGTTTCGCCGGCGTGATGGGTGCCGGAGTTGATGATGTAGAGAATGCGGGGTGAGGGCACCCCGCCTCCATTTTCCAGAGCAGAGAGGTCGGGTGGGGTGAGGCGGTCGGCGTTGTCGCCGAAAAATGCGGGCACGGGAAAACCGCTGACGTGCAGTCGCTCGGGTTCGACGCCGGCGCGGCGGAGGACTTCGGCGGAATCTTCGTTGGGAAGAAACCAGCCGGCGCTGCCGGCGCGCCACCAGAGGGAGTTGATGCTGATGGAATCGGTGACGACGTTGTAGTGCGGTGGGAGTTTGCGGCCCTCGTGCGCGAGGCGGGCGAGGAGGAACGCGTAAACGGGATAGGTGCTGCAGATCGCGACGGGCGATTCGTCGGCGATGATTTTGGCGAGGAGGCGGCGTTCGCGGCCGAGCAGCCAGAGGCAGCGGGGGACGATATTGGAGCGGTCGATCCACGCGTAGAGGCGGCTCCAGAGACGGGGTGCGCCGTTGATCGTGGCGAGGTAGGCGCGACGGGTGACGACGTTCACGCGCGGGGAGGCGAGGGCAAAAAGATCGACGACGCGGGCGGTGCCGGGGCCGTGCGCGGCATCGCAGGCTTCGGCGAGGGCGCGGGCGGCGGCGTTGTGGCCTTCGCCATAGCCGGCGGTGAGGATGAGGAGGCGGGCGCGCATGGATAAGTTAAACGAGGACGGGAGTCAGGCGCGGCGCGGGGTGGGCGGCGGCGACGATGGCGGCGAGATCGGATTCAAAACCGGCGATAACGGTTTCCCAGCACTGGGGCTCGACCGTGAGGCGGGCGAGGGTGCGGAAGCGAATGCGGAGGTCGGCATCGGTGGCGAGGTGGACGCTCGCGGCGATGAGTTTTTCGGGTTGGTCGCAGGGGACGCTGAGGCCGTTTTCGCCGGTGCGGATGAATTGGCGCGCGGCGGCGTAGTCGAAGCCGGCAACGGCGAGGCCGCTGGCCATGGCTTCGGTGAGGACGTTGCCAAACGTTTCCGTGAGGCTGGCGTGGATATAGATGTCGGCCGAGGCGTAGTGGCGGGCGAGATCGTCGCGGGGGATGAAGCCGGGAAAAATCCCCCCGGGAAACTGGCGCTGGAGCGAGGCGCGGAGCGGGCCGTCGCCGACGAGGACGCAGCGCAGGCGGGGTTCGGCGGCGCGCATGGCAGAGAAGGCGCGGAGAAGGAGCGGATAGTTTTTCTCGGCGGCCATGCGGCCGGCGTGGACCACGACGGGATCGGTCGGGGCGGCGCCCCACGCGGCTCGCAGGGGGAGGGAGCGGAGGGCGGGGCGGAACTGGGTGGTGTCAACGCCGCGCGAGAGGACGGCGAGATCGCGGAAGCCGAGCTGGGCGAGTTCGGCGCAGAGCTCGCCGGTCGGCGCGAAGGTGCGGCGCGTGCGGTTGTGAACGTGGCGGAGCCACGCGAGCGCGACGCGTTGGAGCGGGCCGACGCCGTAGTGGCGGGTATAGGCGTGGAAGTTGGTGTGAAAGCTGGAGGTGACGGGGAGGCCGAGGGCGCGGGCGGCGGTGACGGCGGAGGCGCCGAGCGGACCTTCCGTGGCGACGTGGACGAGATCGGGGCGATCCGCGCGCCAGCGCTGGCGCAGCGTGCGGCCGGCCGGGAGGCCGAGACGGAGCATGGGATAACCGGGGAGCGGGAGACCGGGCAGGGCGACGACCTGGTATTCGGGATGAGCGTCGGCGGCCGGGAGATCGTGGCGGCGGGGGCGATAGACGGTGACCTGATGGCCACGCCGGCCGAGTTCGCGGGCGATCACGCCAAACGTCATCGCGACGCCGTTGATTTCCGGCGGGAAGGTTTCGGTGACGAGGGCGAGTTTCACAAAATGCGTGGTGGCGGTGTCGTAGGAAGGAATGAGGCGTTGTGAATAACTACCGCAGCTCTGTGTCGTTGAGGTGGCGGGCGTGTTACAATTCTGACAAAGGCCCGCTGGGGGGATTTTTCACGGAATTCGTGGTTGCGCTGTGACCGGTGGTTTCTACGGTCGCCTCTTTTACGCGAATGCAGTCTCACGGTCCGAAGCGCGTCTATACACCCCACTCGCTCGAGTTTTGGTTTGGTAAACTCGAAAACGATTGGGCGGGACGCTTCACTGTTAGCCAATTGGAGGCAGGACGGCAGATTTACCGCGACGGCCAGGTGCGGGAACTTGAGCTGACGGAGCGCGACGCGATCGTGCATCGCCGGATCGAGAAGAAGGATGAGTATGCCGTGATCGAGTGGGGGGCGGATGGCTTTTCGGTGCGTTCCTCCTCGACGGACACGGAGCTGGCGCACGCTCTGGCGGTGGCCGGGCTGCATGAAATCGAGGAGCTGGTGGCGGACGAAATCTCGCCGTTGCCCGACGATTCGCCGCGCGCCACGGGAAATGGCAACGGCCACGGAAGCGGCCATCCGCATGGGAATGGCAACCATCACGGCTCGCAGGCCAATGGCCATTTTCTGGCGGCGTCGCGGTCGCATCCGCCGACCACGCCGTCGGCTCATGCGGGGCATTCGGTGGGGCATGGTTTGGCGCGCGCGGCGGGAGCCTCCGGCGGCACGACTCCGCCGGTGCGGGTGAACGGGCCGTCGCGACCGCTGTTATTGTTGTTCAAAACGAAAACGGCGGGGCTGGCGTTCCAGGCATTTTGGCTGGAGGCGGACCGCAAGACGCGCCACTCCGCGCTCGGGCCCGACTCGCACGCGAATGGCAACGGCCACATTTCTTCCGGCGAGCGCGCGAAGCTGATCGGCCTCGCGGCCTATGCGCGCAAGGCGCACTTCCACTATAATCAGGACAACGGCGTCTACCTGATGGAGTCGCTCGTGGAGATCCCGAATTTCCTGAAGACCACGCTGCCGGCGTGGCGGCGGATGTTCGGCATCGAGCTCGACGAGAAGGCGGCCAATCTCGTCAAAGGCACGCGTGCGATCGAGATCGAGGCCGTGGCCGAACGCGCGAACGGCGCGGGCCCCGGCGGCACCGACGGCGGTGAACACGCGGCGCTCAACCTGCGGTGGATTTTCCGGGCGGGCGAACGGCTGCTCACCGACAGCGAGGTGAACACGCTGCTGCGGCGCGGCGGCCAACCGGTGATTTTGCCGAACCTCGGGATCGTGGCGCTTCCGGCGGACCGCTGGGAATCGTATAGCGCGTGGCAGAAAAACGTCGAGGAGACGCAGGGCGCGGGCGCGGCGGCCGGCGGGGCGCTCTCGCCCTATCTGGTGTTTTCGCTGTTCAACGACTCGAAGCTGAAGCTCACGCTCTCGCCCGAAATGGAGCTGTGGCGGCAGCGGGTTCTCGCGCCGACCGGGATCATGCCGGCGCTGCCGGAACTGCTGCGGCCCTACCAGCGGCGCGGCGTGGAGTGGATGCACCACCTCTGCGAAGTGGGATGTCACGGCTTGCTCGCCGATGAGATGGGTCTCGGCAAAACGCTCCAAGTGCTCTCGCTGCTGGCGACCCGGCCCATCGCGGGGAAGTCGAACGTGATCGTGTGTCCTGCGAGCGTGGTGCCGGTGTGGCGCGAGGAAATCGCGAAATTTTTCCCCGCGCTGGCGGTGGAGGTGTTGAAGACCGGGCACGATTTCACGACGCATCCGGCGCCGGTCATCTGGCTCGCGAGCTACACGCAGCTCCGCAAACACCGCGCGATGCTCGATGGCGCGGACTTCGGCTACGCGGTGCTCGACGAAGGGCAGTTTATCAAAAACCCGGACGCGAAGATCACGCAGACGTGTTTCGCCGTGCGGGCGCGCCACCGCATCGTGCTCACCGGCACGCCACTCGAAAACCGGCAGCTCGACCTCTGGAGTATTTTTAGATTTTTGCTGCCGGGGCTGCTCGGCTCGCGGGCGGCGTTTGAGTCCGCGCTCATCACGAATCGCGAGGGCACGCTCACCCGGCTGCGGGCGCAGCTCGCGCCTTTTCTCCTGCGGCGCACGAAAAAAGAAGTCGCCACCGAGCTGCCGCAAAAAGTCGAAATCGACCTCATCTGCCCGCTCACCGATGTGCAGCGCGCGGAATACGCCCGCATCTGCACCGAGGGGCTCGAGCGGCTCGGCGACGACGTGGGCTCGGCGATGCGCGAAAAATCGTTCGGCTTTCTCGCGCTACTCACGCGCCTGCGGCAGACGTGCTGCGATCCCGACATGCTCCCGTGGCTCAAGTCGCCGCTGACCGACTCGGGCAAGATCAACCTGCTGGTCGAGAAACTCGCGGAGGTCGTGGGCAGCGGGCACAAGGTGGTGATTTTCTCGCAGTTCGTGATGTTGCTCGACCGCGTGCGCACGGCGCTGCAGCAGCATTTCCCAGATCTGCCGCGCTACGAGCTGACGGGCATGACGCTCGACCGGCTCAAGCCCGTGCAAGGTTTTCAGACGGCGACGGGCGCGGCGGCGATGCTCGTCTCACTCAAGGCGGCGGGCACGGGCATCACGCTGCACGCGGCGGACTATGTTTTCCTGCTCGACCCGTGGTGGAATCCGGCGGTCGAGGCGCAGGCGGTGGATCGCGTTCACCGCATCGGACAAACGAACACGGTTTTTGTTTATCGCATGGTGACGGCCGGCACGATCGAGGAACGCATCCAGGCGCTGAAGGCGTCGAAGCGGGATTTGTTCGACAAGCTGATCGGCGGTCTCGGCGGCGACTTCGACCTAAGCCAGCATTTTTCCTCGCTGAAGAGTCTCGTGACGCTGACGGCGCAGGCGGAACAAGACCAAGAGCAGGAGCAGCCTTACACGCTGGACTGATCCCGAGGCTTGAAGCGCATGGCCGGACGCAAGGTCCGCTCCGGAGCAAAACTCGGAACATGCGCGGCCAGTTTGTGACGATGGGGAGCCTGTCCGCCAACGCGGGCTTGTTTCATGCTTATGTCCAACTACTTTTCCTCAGTCATGTCGCTGCCTGAACTTATCGCCTCGCCGGATGCCCTCGTGCTCGACCTAAAAGTGGCCAGCGGCGAGGAGGCCATTCGCGCGCTTCATCAACGACTGCGGTCGGCCACGCCGGACGTGAAGAATGCGGAACAGTTTTTACAGGATTTACTCGATCGCGCCGCGCTGGCCTCGGTGTGCATCGCGGACGACGTGGCGCTGCCTCATGCGCGCACGCCGGCGGTGGACCGCATCGTGCTCGCGGTGGCGCGCACGGCGGCGCCGGTGGCGTTCGACTCGGAGCATCCGGGAGTGCGGCTGGTGTTTCTTGTGGGCACGCCCAAGGCGGCGGTGTCGGAATATCTCCAGCTCGTGGCGGCGCTTTCGCGGCTGCTCAAAAATCCGGGGACGCGCGCCGCCTTGCTCACGGCCCCGACGGAGGATGAGTTTCGCGCGGTGCTCGCGCGCGCGCAAAAGAGATGAAGGCGGTCACGGATCCCGCGAAACTTCTGCTGGAGCGGCTGCTGCGGCTGCTCCGGTGGCGCGTGTGGATCCAGGAAAAACTCCAGCCGACGGAGTGGCAGATTACGCTCCTGTGGGCGGCCTTGGTGGGGGGATTGGGGGCGCTGGTTTCGCTGATTTTCAAAGGCCTCGCGGAGGGCGTGCATGACGTGCTGACGGGTTCAGGCGCGGGCGTCGTCGAGTCGATGCGGCAACTGCCTTGGTGGGGCGTGCTCGCGTTGCCCGCGGCGGGTGGGTTGCTCGCGGGATTCGTGCTCCTGCTCGGCCGGCGCATCGCGCGCGGGCAAAGTTCGACGGACTATATGGAGGCGATCGTGATCGGCTCGGGGCATGTGCCGATTCGTTCCAGCCTGGTGAAGAGCGCGGCGGCGTTGTTCTCCATCGGCTCGGGCGGATCGATCGGGCGCGAAGGCCCGATGGTGCAACTCTCGGCGGTGATCGCGTCGTTCCTCGGGCGGTGGCGGCAGTTTACGCCGCCGCAGTTGCGGCTGTTGGTGGCGTGCGGCGCGGCGGCGGGCATCGCCTCGGCTTACAACGCGCCGATCGCGGGTTCGTTTTTCGTGGCGGAAATTATTCTCGGCACCATCGCGATGGAGAGCCTCGGGCCGCTCGCGGTGTCGGCGGTCGTGGCGGCGCTGACGGTGCGCGGACTGACGAGCGAGGCGCAGCTCTACAAGGTGCCGGCGTTCAAGCTCAACTCCGCGTGGGAAATGCTGCCCTACATCGGCCTCGGCCTAATCGCGGGCGTGGCGGCGCCGTGGTTTTTGCGTTCGCTGAAGGCGGCGGAAAATTTTTTCGTGGCGACGAAACTGCCGTTGATCGCGCGGCTCACGCTGGGCGGACTCATCGTGGGCGCTCTCGCGATCAAGGTCCCCGAGGTGTGCGGCAACGGCTACTCGGTGGTCGTGGATATTCTCAACGGCCATGTCGCGTGGCTGGCGCTGGCGGTGATTTTTGCGTGCAAGTGGCTCGCGACGGCGGCGTCGTTTGGCTCGGGTGCGCCCGGCGGGGTGTTCACGCCCTCGCTGTTCATGGGGGCGAGCGCGGGATTTTTATTTGGCACGGGCGTGCATGCGATCTGGCCGGCGGGCGCGGCGAACCCGGGGGCGTTCGCGCTCGTGGGGATGGGGGCGTTTCTCTCGGCGGCGAGCCATGCGCCGGTGATGGCGGTGATCATGCTTTTTGAGATGACGCTGAGCTACGACATCATCCTGCCGCTGATGTTGTGCAGCGTGGTGGCCTACTACACGGCGAAGGGATTCGAGGACCGCTCGCTCTACAGCGAGGCGTTGAAACGCAAGGCCGCCGAGACGCCGGGCGGCTTGGCATTCGAAGTGGGTTCCGTGGCGGAGCTGATGAAGAGTAAACCGCCCACGCTCCGGGCCGGCGCGCGGTTCGCGGAGATCGCCGAGCTGTTTCTCTCCATGCGCGTCAATAATCTCTACGTCACCGACGGGGAGGGGCGCTTTCTGGGGGCAGTTTCGCTGCACGACATCAAGCCCTACCTCGGCGAGGCCGGGCTCGCGGAGCTGGTCATCGCGAAAGATATTTTGCGCGAGGATTTTCCGCGCGTGGCGCCCGACGCCTCGTTGAGCGACGCGCTCGGTGGGTTTCTGAACTTTGAGGCGGAGCGGCTGCCGGTGGTGGCGCGCGATGGCACATTGCTCGGCAGCCTCGCCAAGGGAGATTTGCTGCTGGCGTTGGTGGAACGGCGGAAAAAGCCGTAGCCGGCAGCGGGCGCGCCTCCCTCCATCGGGCGTTGCGCTCAACTTTTGCCCGCATGTGCCGATGAAGAAAGTGCGTTCCATGCGCAGTCTCGGCAAAATCAAATTCAGCATCCCCCAACGGCTTCTACTCCTTACGGTCATTCCCATCCTCGGGCTGATCGTCTTGGGTGGGATGTCTTTCCGAACTTACTACTCGGAATACAAGGGGTTCGTTGAGGACACCCAAAGCCTGTCGGCCTACCGGCGGGAGGTCGCGGATTTTGTCGCGTTTGCCACGGTCCTGTCGGCGGAGCGGAATGCCGCGCTGCTGCTTTTCGCGCATCGCGAGGACCCGAAAACCCCCGGCGATTACCAAGCGCGCTTCGCCGCGACCGACCAGGCGATCTCGGCTTTAATGGCGAAGCTTGACCGTCTCGCCGCGTCGCCTCAGGCCGCCTTGTTTGCGGAAAAAAGCCCCGCGATCCGCACCTTCTTCGCGAGCCAGATCCCCGAGGCCCGCGCGAGCGCGCTCCAAGGGAAACGCACCTCCGGTGAAGTTTTCACGATCTACATGAAGCTCACGTATCAGGCGCTGTTCATCAGCGAGTGCTACCGGCAAACCGTGCATACGCCATCCGGCCTCAATATCTACGACGCGATTCAGGCGGTGCAGAAAATCCAGCAGCAGGAAATTTTTGCCATCGATCTGATGACCCATGGGCAACGCCACGGCGGGCTGCAGCGGGACGAGCTGGCGATTCTCCGGCGCCAGTTCCTCGTCTCGACCGAGAGCGAATATTACATGCTCAAGTTCCAGCCCGAGCTGCGCGCGAATTTCAAGGCCACCACGCGGAAAGGCGATGACGACGCTGCATTCTACCAATATCTCGGCGATCTCGCGGGCACGCAGCAGGAGCGCGCGCCCCTGCCAGTTTTCACCCCGAAAACGCAGACGCTGGCCGAGCTTCTCGCCAACCACTTCCAAGCCTACGAGTCGGTTTACGATTACTCGTTTGGTTTCGGCCAAAAAGTGCTGCTGGAAATTGCGCGGCAGCGGCAGGACCGGGCCTATCTCGTCGGCGCATTTCTGATCGCGGGTCTCGGGCTGAGTCTCGGGCTGAGCCTGACGATCACCCGCAGCACGCGGCGCCACCTCGTGCATGTCTCCAAGAACATCGCTCAGGCCTCGGACGACGTGCAATCGGCGTCCACGCAACTCACCTCCGCCGGCGAGCAAATGTCGCGGGACGCGAACCACTACGCCGGCGCCATCGATAAAATCAACGTGAGCCTCGCCCTCGTTTCCACGGTGGCTGAAACCAACAAAAACCACGCGGCCACGGCGACGGCGACATCCACGCGCACGCGCGATTCCGTCGATGCGGGGCTGGGCACTATACAGGAACTCGACCGCGCGATGAATTCCGCGCGCACCTCGGGCCAGAAAATCAACCAGGTGATCGCGCGCATCAACGATCTCTCCTTTCAAACCAATCTCCTCGCACTCAACGCCGCCGTCGAGGCGGGCCGAGCGGGCGAGGCGGGCGCGGGCTTCGCTGTCGTCGCCGATGAAGTGCGCCAGCTCGCCGGCCGCTGCGCCGAGGCGGCGAAGGAGACGGCCGAGCTGATCGGCGAATCTTCCAAGGACACGGCAACCGCGATCACGAAATCCGACGAACTCGCGACGCGCTTCAAGAGCGTCTCGCACGGCATTCACGAGGTGAACGAAACCGTCACTCTCATCAGCACGAATTTCATGCAGCAGGCCGCGAGCATCACCGAGATCAGCCACTCCGTCTCGAAGCAGCGGGAAATCGCGCAGAGCATGGCGGCCGCCGCGCAGGAGACGGCGAGCACGGCCCTCTCGATGGAGAGCCAGGTGGGGAGCCTCCGCACCAGTGTCGAACGCATGGATAATTTGTTGGGCGCGGGCCGCGCGCCCGAGATCGAGCGCCCGCTCGCGCGAGAAGCGCGGCCGCGGCCCGCGGTGAAAAATCCGCCCGCGACGAAGCCGGCCATGAAGCCCGCCACGGGCCGCCGCTGGAACGATCCCGTCGGGTTGCGAAAACAAAAAGCTGGCGTGGCGTGAGCAGCGCCCCGCTGCTCGGCGACCGTGTCGCCGCGGGCTACGGACGCGCGCCCGGCTTGATGGCGCGCAGGATTTCCAAGTTGCGGCGCGCGTCGGTGAAGTTGGGCCGGAGTTGCAGCGCCTGTTCATAGTCGGCGATTGCGGCGGACACCCGCCCGAGTCGGAAGTGGGCATAGGCGCGGTTCGCCCGCAGCTCAGCGTCGGCGGGATTGAGGGTGAGCGCGGCGGAATAATGGGTGACGGCGTCGGCGTAGTTCCTCGCATCAGCGAGGATGACGGCGAGGTTGTTGTGCGCGTCGCCGTAGTCCGGGTTCAGCCGGATCGCGGCTTCAAATTCAGCGCGGGCCTCGGCGTTTTTCCCGGCGGCGAGGAGCACGCAGCCCAGGTTGTAGTGCGCCTCGGCGAAGGCCGGGTTGAGGCGGAGCGATTGTTGAAAGCACGCGATGGCCTCGGCCGGGCGTCCGGCGCGGGCGTGGAGGAAGCCGAGGTTGCACAGCGCCTGATGGCTCGTGGGATCAAGGGCGAGGGCGCGTTCGAAATGCGCCCTCGCTTCGGCGTCGCGCCCGGAGTTGAGGAGGGCGAGCCCAAGATTCACCTGGGCGCGCTCGTTGGCGGGGCGTTTCTCCACGGTGTCGCCCCAGAGGCTCGTCTCCTCGCGGTAGAGGGCGTTCCGCCGGTGCGTGGCGAGGCCCAGCGCGAGGGCGGCGGGCAAAACGACGATCCATAATTTTCGGCCCAACCGGCCGTGCAGTCCGGCGACGGCGAGCACCGCGAGGCCGGCGAGCGGCACATACATGCGATGCTCCGCCATCGGTTGCAGCGCCACGGGGACGAAGCTGGACGTCGGAGCCAAAATCACGAAGGGCCACGCGAGCAAAAATCCGGGCAACGGCCGATGCCGGAGCGTCCACGCCACGCCGGCGAGCCCCGCCACCAGCAGCAGCGCACCCGGCCAGACTTCCGCGAGCGACGCGGCGGTTTCCGAGCCGTAGTCGAAGACGAGTGGCGCCGGCCAGAGCGCGAGTTTGAAATAATTTAGGACGACGCCGGATTCGGTGAGGGCGTAGCGCCACGCGCTCACCCCGGCCGTGAAGCCGACGCCGCGTTCGCCCAGCCCGCGCATCAGCCACGCGAGCACCAGCCATGACGAGGCCAGCGCGAGATGGAAACGGCCGCGGGCGCGCCACGCCGCGCGGAAATTCCCCGCGACAAACGTCCGGTCAAAGAGCAGCACCAGCAGCGGCGCGGTGATCATGACTTCCTTGCACGCCATGCCCGCAAGGCACGAGGCGAGAGCGAGCAGCCGCCATGGGCGCGGGTGGTCCGCCGGCACCGAGCGCACGAAGCAATAGAGCGTGAACAAATAGAGCAGCCCCATGAGCGATTCCGTGCGTTGCGAGAGATAGGTGACGGCCTCGGTGTTCAACGGATGCACGGCCCAGAGCAGCGCGGCGGAGAACGCGATCAGGGGGGCGGACTCAGCCAGCCGGCCGCCTTGAAAAATTGGCAGCAGCAACGTGCGGCGGACCACACCCGCCAGCACCAGCGCCGAGGCCGCATGGATCGCGAGGTTGAACCAATGGTATCCGGCCACGGCGGTGCCGCCGAGCGCGTGGTTCAGCGCCAGCGTGAAATTGACGAAGGGCCGCCCGCGCATCCCGCCGATGGCCGGCGCTTGCAACGGCCAGAGCTGCCGAATCGAAGGGTTGTTCCTGATACTGGAATTGTCATCCAGGACGAAAGGCGCGCCGAGGGTGTGGTGGTAGCAGGCGAGAACGGCAAGGATGAGTGCGAGTCCCCCGAGGAAAAGGGCGGGCGACCGGGGAAATTTGAGGAGTGACGACACGGCAAATTCAGCGGGAGGGAGGGCTGCATAGGAGCGCAGCCGGACGCCCGAAGTCGAGGAGATGCCGCGATCGGGCGGCCTCACGCCAGCCGCGTGCTTTCGATGGCGCTGAGGAGATCGTCGGTGGTGAACGGTTTTCGCAGGTGCGGCCGGACGGAGCCGTCGCGGGTCGCGACTTCACCCGGGTCGTAGCCGCTCATCGTCACGACGCGCAGCGAGGGTTTTTCCTTCAGCAGGCGCGCGGCGAGTTCGTGGCCGTCGGGCCGGCCGGGCATCACGATGTCGGTCAGCAGGACGGTGATTTCCTCGCGGTGCTCGGCCCAGATCGCGAGCGCATCGCCACCGGAGATCGCCTCGATCACGCGGTAGCCTTGGCGCGTGAGTACGCGTTGCACGAGGCTGCGCACGCCGGTCTCATCCTCGGCGAGCAGGATGGTCGCGTGGCCGGTGGGATGGGTGGGTGGCTCGCGGCGGCTGGCGGGCGTGCTCTCGGGGAGAGGCTGACTGGGCAGGTAAACGTGGAAGGTGGTCCCGCGTCCCAGCTGGGTCTCGACGTCGATCCAGCCGCGGTGTTGCAGCACGATGCCGAGTGAGATCGCGAGGCCGAGGCCGGTGCCTTTGCCGGCTTCCTTGGTGCTGAAAAAAGGCTCGAAGATTTGCGGCAGGATTTCCGGGGGGATGCCCGCGCCGGTGTCGCTCACGCTGAAGCGCGCGTAGTCGCCGGGCGTCGCGTGCGGGGTGCGGCGGGCTTGCTCGGCCCCGACGGGGACGAGGGTGGTGGCGATCATGAGCTGCCCGCCGCGCGGCATCACGTCGCGGGCGTTGACGGCCATGTTGAGGATCACCTGTTCGAGCATCCCGGCATCGGCGAGCACGCCGAGCGAGGCGGCGTAGCGCTCGGTTTCGAGCGCGATGTGCTCGCCGATGACGTGGCGGAGGAGATGGCTCACGCCGGCGACGATCTTGTTCAGATCGATCGGGACGGGGCTCATGGTCTGATGGCGGCTGAAGACGAGCAACTGCCGGGTGAGGTTGGTCGCGCGCTGCGCGGCGGCGTTGATGTCGCGCCCGGCGGCGTCGCGGTCTTTTTGGGAAAGGCCTGGTTCGGCGAGGAGTTCGCTTTGGCCGAGGATGACGGTGAGCAGGTTGTTGAAATCGTGCGCGATGCCGCCGGCGAGTTGGCCAATGGCTTCCATTTTTTGCGACTGACGGAGCTGGGCCTCGATGTTTTTTCGGCCGGTGATCTCGGCTTGGAGGCTGGTGTTGGTCTGCGCGAGCTCGGCGGTGCGCGCTTGCACGCGGTGCTCCAGTTCCTGGTGGGATTCGCGCAGGGCGGCCTCGGCGAGATGGCGCACGGCGACTTCCTCCTGCAACTGCGCCGTGCGTTGGGAGACCTGGCGCTCCAAGAGGGCGTTGCGACGGCGGATGGCGCGGAGGCGCCAGTGGATGCCGCCGCCGATCACCGCGAGGCTGGTCAGGGCGAGGGCGAGGCGAAACCACGGGGTCTGCCAGAAGTGCGGCTCGACGATGAGGCGCACGGTCGCACCGCGCTCGTTCCACACGAGGTCGGCGTTGCTGGCCTGCACGCGAAACGTGTAGGTGCCCGGCGGCAGCGCGGTGTAGGTGGCGCTGCGCTCCCGCGAGGTGGCCGCAGTCCAATCCGCCTCCCAGCCTTCGAGCCGGTAGCGAAAGCGGTTTTTTTCGGGGGCGGTGAAATCGAGCGCGGAGAATTTCAGGCTGAAGCCGAGTTGCCCGGGGGGGACGCGGATGGTGCCGCCGGGATTCAGGACGGAATCGGGGTGACGGTCGGTTTGCGCCGGGGGAGTGCCGAGCCAGCGAAACTCGGTCAGCATCACCGGGGGCGGGGTGGGATTGTCGCGGAGATCTTCCGGTGCGAAGGCGACGATGCCGGCGCGGGTGCCGAGGTAAACGCGGCCATCGGGGCCGAGGGCTCCGCTCCGCTGCGCGAAGACGTTGGACGGAAGGCCATCGGGTTTTTCATAGACCCGAAATTTTTCCGTGGCCGGATCGAAATCGGCGAGGCCGTTCGCGGTGCCGAGCCAGAGATGATCGCGGCGGTCGCGCACGATGGTCATGACGGCGGCGTGCGGGAGGCCTTGGGCGGTCGAGTATTGGCGGACGAAGCGCTCGGTCGCCGGGTCGAATTTCAGCAGGCCGTCCGCCGCGCCGAGCCAGATGAAGCCGTCGCGGCCTTGCGCGAGGCAGTTCAGGTTGTGCCTCGTGCCGGGCTGGTCCACCGGGGGTTGAAACGCGGTGAAGCGTTGGCTCCCCGGCTCGAAGCGCACGAGCCCGCTCGACTCGGTGGCGAACCAGAGTGCGCCATCCCGCGCGAAAAAACCGAAGACGGCATAGCTCGTGGGCTGGGCGGGGAGGCCGCCGGCGGCTTCCTGCGGGCTGTAGTGGAGGAAGCGCCCGTCGTAAAAATAATCCAGGCCATGCGCGCGGGCGCCGATCCAGACGCCGCCGCGCGGATCGGGGAGGATCGCATGAATTTGCGCGCCGGTGAACGGTTGCCAGCCATTCGGCGCCGGCTGGTTCGCGGGTGAGGTGGGGTAGGAATAAAAGCGCCGCTGATCGAAGCGATAGATGCCATCGTAGTTGGTGCCGATCCAGACGTCGCCGTTGGCGCCGATGGAGACCGACGAGAAATCGTTGGTCGGGAGCGAAGCCGGGTCGGCCGGGTCATGAAGAAAACGTGTCCAACCCGCGGCGTCATGGCGGTTGAGCCCGTTCACGGTCGTGGCCCAGAGCCGGCCCGCCGGATCGAACGCGAGGCCCGTGATCTGGTCTTCGCTCAGGCTCGCGGGGTTGCCCGGATCGTGGCGGTGGATGATGAATGGCTTCGCGCCGGCGCGCAGGAGATTGACGCCGCCGCTGTAGGTGCCGACCCAGAGGTTGCCGGAGCGATCCTCGAACAGCGTCTGGGTGACATCGTCGCTCAGGCTGGTGGGATCCGCCGGCTTGTGCCGGTAGAGCGTGAAGGTGTGCGTCGTGCGGTCGAACAGCTCCACGCCGCCGCGCGTGCCGAGCCAGAACCGGCCTTGGCGATCAATGCGACCGTCGCGGACGAAGTTGATGCCGGGCGTGGTGGCTTCGATGGGTTGCACGAAACGCCGGAACGCGATTCTCGGTTCCTGAACCGAGTGTCGTGCGACGGTGCTGAACGTGGGCGTGAAGGCATTGAGGCCATACTCGGTCAGCGCCCAGAACATCCCGTGCTCGTCGCGGATGACCTTGTTCACCGTGCTACGGCTGACGCTTTCGGGATCGGCGGGATCGTGGCGATACGACGCAAAGGCGCCTGTGCGCGGGTCGAAGGCCGCCAGACCATCGCTGCCGCCCAGCCACAACAAACCCGTGGAGGTATCCTCGATGATCGACCGGTAGGTATCCTTGGTGGTGGTGCCCTCGATCACCGGCGGGCGGCGAAACGTGGTGAACGTGCCGCGCTCGCGATCGTCCAGACGGCACAGGCCGTCGCGCGTGCAGGCCCAGAGCTTGCCCGCGGCATCCTCGAAGAGGGAGACGACGATGTTGTTGGAAAGACTGTCGGCGCGCGCCGCGTCGTGGCGGTAGTGGACGAATGAATCCGTCGCGCGATCATAGCGGTCGAGGCCGGCCTCGGTGCCGACCCAGAGGGTGCCGCCGCGATCCACCAAGACCGCCCAGATCACGCGGCTGCCGATCGTCCGGGGATTTTCCGGATCGTGCTGATGCACTTTCAACTCGTAACCGTCGTAGCGCGTCAGGCCAGCGAGCCGCAGGCCGAACCACAGGAAACCTTCATGGTCCTGCGCGATCGAGCGCACATCGGAGTGGGCCAGGCCATCGTCGTCGGAGATGCGCACGAAGCTGTCCACCGGCGGGCCCACCCGGGGCTCGGCGTCCGCGCCGAACATAGCGGCGCTCGTCGCCAAGAGCACGGGGGCGAGCTGGGAAAAAAGCCGGCAGCGCAATCGGCGGAACACGGCGACGGGACGGGCGGGGGTGAGCGACACGCGGGGGTGGGCAGAGTAAGCAGGGAGGGAGCGGTGGCGTCGAGTCTCCGTGTGGCCGAGAAATACGCGGCGCGGAACGCGGTTTTTATTCTCGCAACTGGGCCTTCCCGGGCATCCTTCACCCGCATTCATGAACTGGCTCCCAGCTTTTTTGCGGAGGCGCAGAATCGAGAAATTATTCGGAGACTCCGTGTCGCCGCGCGGCATCGACGAGCTGGTCCGCCAAGGCGGTGACCCGTCGAAAGCGACCGAGCGCCACGTGGCGGTTTTAATGGTGAACATCGTCGACTACGTGGGCTTGGCCGAGCGACTACCGCTGGAGAAACTGGGGGCGTTCATGAATGCCTACTACGGGCTCTGTGCCGATGCGGTCGCGGGGACAGAGGGCATCGTGGACAAGTTTATCGGCGATGGCGTGGTGGGGATTTTCGGCGCGCCTCTCGCACTGGCGAATCCCCCCGCAGCGGCGTGCGATGCGGCATTGCGGCTGGGGAATCACACCGGCGGCTTGGACACCGTTGGTGAGAAGCACGGCGTCGGCCCCGTCCGCCTGTCCATCGGAATCGCCTGCGGAATGGGAGTCGCCGGCAACCTCGGCACGGCGACCCGGTTTCATTACACGGTGCTCGGGGAGGTCGTGAACCGCGCGGCCCGGAGCGAGCGTTTCGCCAAGGAAAACGGCCGCTCGATCATCGTGGACCGGGCCTGCGCGGAGGGAGCGTCGCCCCGCCAATTTGAGGCGCTCGCGGACGATCGGTTCATGCTCATTGCACCGCGCTGAGGCCGGCGCAGGATGGGATTGAATTCATGAGCCTGCTCATTCGCCACGCCCGCGTCCTCACCCTCGCCCAGTCCGCGGAGAGCGGCAGCCTCGCGCCCCGCATCCGCCCGCGGCGCGGGCCCGCGCTGCGCGAACTCGGCGTGATCGCGCGCGGCGACGTGTTCATTCAGGACGGCAAGATCTCGGCGGTCGGAGCCGACGTGCCCGCGCCGCCCGGCGTGGAGGTGATCGAGGCCGACGGGCGCGTGCTCATGCCGGGCTTTGTCGATTGCCACACGCACGCGTGCTGGGCGGGCGATCGCTTGGGCGATTGGGAACAACAACTCGCGGGCCTGTCTCCCGCCGAGATCGTGAAACGTGGCGGCGGTTTCCACGCGACGGTGCGAGCCGTGCGCGAAGCGACGCGGAAACAACTCGCCGCCGGCCTCCGCACGCGGCTCGACCTGATGCTGCGGAACGGCACGACGACGGTCGAAGTGAAGAGCGGCTACGGGCTCACGATTGAGGCGGAGTTGAAAATGCTCCACGCGATTCAGCGCGCGGCGCAGGAATGGCCGGGCACCGTCGTGTCCACGGCGCTGCTGGGCCAGGGCATCGAGGGCGAGGAAGCGGCGCACACGCGCATGGTCGTGCGCGAGATGTTGCCAGCGGTGTGGCACGAGTTTCCCGGCATCGCCGTGGACATGGTGTGCGAAGCGGGCGGCTGGCCGGTGGAGGCTTGCGTGCGGCTCTTCGAGCGCGCGAGCAAACACGGCCTGCCGGTGCGCGTTCAGGCCGATCAATTTGCGCCGACCGGCATGATCACCGAGGCGCTGCGCCTGCACGCGCGGAGCGTCGACCACCTCGAGTCCGCGACGAAGGCGGACCTCGTCGCGCTCGCCGCGAGCGACACGTTTGGCGTGATCACGCCGGTGACGAGTTTTCACCTGGGCCAACGCGGGGCGCGAGGCGGAGCGTTTGCCGACAGCGGTGGATTGATCGCGCTGGCGACGGACTGCAATCCCGCGACTGCGCCCACGTTTTCGATGCCGCTCGCGATCGCGCTGGCGGTGCGGTGTTGCGGTCTCACTCCGGCGGAAGCGATCACGGCCTGCACGGTGAACGCCGCGGCGGTGCTGGGGTTGAGCGACCGCGGCACGATCGAGGCGGGACAACGCGCGGATTTGATTTTGCTCCGACACCGCGACGAGCGATTGCTCGCCCACGAGCTGGGCGGCAACCCGGTGGAGTGCGTGATCAGTGGCGGCGTGCGGGTGTAGCGGAGGAAAGCTACGGAGTGAGCGCCCCCAAGGCCGTCAGCGTCACCGGGCCGAGCAGGCCGGAGGGGCGCGGCGACCATTTCGCGGCGCTAAATTTTCCATCAGGGCCGGTATTTTCGCCGCGACGCGCGGGCATGTTCGTATCGTAGAATTTTTTCCACGGCACGCCGCGCCGGTCCAGATCCGCGATGCGATTCGCCATCAGGTTCGCGACAGTGACTTCGAGGGTGTTTTTCTCTTTCAGGAAATCCTGGGGCACGACCAGTCGCGCGGGCGTCGTGAAAACGGTGCCGAGTTCGCGGCCGTTGAGCACCACGCGCGCGCTCTCCGCGACACGGCCCAAATTCAGCGACCACGCGTCCGCGTCGCCGGTGGGACGATCGAAATTGACCGTGTAGGTGGCTTGGCCGGAGAACGCCTTCACGTCGTCGCCGCCCAGCTCCGTCCACGATTTCAGCTCGGTGGTTAGCGCGGGGGCCGGGAGCGCCGGCCCGCCTTTGACGAAGCTGATATCCCACGGGCCGGACAGCGCGCGCGCGGTGCCGCGCGTTTGCCAGTAATCCCAGCGCGGGGCGGAGGGAGCGGTGGCGAGCATTTTGACGATGCAGGATTCGCCGGGGGCGAGTTGGAGGAAAACTTCCGTGGCACCCGTGGTGCTGACGCGGGCGGCGGCGATGCCGCTCGCGCCGTTGAGTGGATTGAAAAGCGCGGCGCCGTGGGCCGCCCTGGCGAGCGGCACCCAGCCGTTGAGCGGAGTGTCACCGCGATTGAGGATAAAATAGTGGCGGTTCGTGCCATCACTGCGGCGGACGAAAGCGAGGTGTTGATCCACCAGCGTCTCGCGCGCGACGCCCGCTTGCGCGAGGAGCGCGGGCACATCCCCGCCGATCAGGAAATGAGCCTGACTTTCCGCGAGCAGCGCCTTGAGTTTCGCGCGGCGGGATTCGAGTTGGCCGAAGCCGGGCACGTCGGCGGGAGGGGCACCTTGGATGACGATCTTCGCGCCTTGGGCGGCGAGCTCCGCGATCTTCGCCATCGTTTCCACGGGGATAAATTTCGTGGGTGGGAGCACGAGCGCCTGGTAGGCGACGCCGCCGGAGCGCAGCGCGCCGTTCGCAAACGTCACGCCGGCGATGAGGCGGTCCGAGATAAAATCGAAACCATAGCCCGCACCAAGCAGGGCCTGGGCGGCTTGGTAGGCTCCTTCTGCGGCGGTGCGTCCGTTGAAGTGCGGCATGGCGCCGTTGCCGCGCTGGGCCCAGCGGTCGTGAATGTTGTAATAGAGCAGGACGTCCTCGTCGGGCTGGCCGGATTGGAGGAAGGACTGGGCGCGCGTGACGTAGCTGTTCAGCGCGTGAAAGTGATCCCAATAGGAGTTGCTCGGGTTGAGTTCGACCGCCGCGTAGAAGTGAAAGCCCGGCCACGGATCGTCGGGTGGCGAGTAGGCGGTGCCGTGGTAGCAGTTGTGGTTAATGCCCCCGAGAAAGAAGCCATCCACGACGCGTTTCGTTTCGGCGAGCGTGCCGATGAAATGCTCGTTGAGCCACGTGGCCGCCTCGGAAGAGGCGAGGGTTTTGCCGGTCACGTGCGCGGCGGACGAGGCGAGTTTCATGCCGATCACGTCGGAGCCCTCCGTTTCCGGAATGCTGCTGGCGGCGTAGAGATCGAGAATGTTGGCGGGAGAACCGTGGGCCTGGTTGCGAGTGATCGCACCCTTGCTCTCGGCCCATTTTCTCCACGGCACGGTGAATTCATCGAGCAGCAGATCCGAGATGGTCTCGCGATAGTCGCTCACGACGCGCGAGCTGAGGTCGGTCGCGGGCGTGAGGAACAGCGCGGGCAACTGCGTCCGCAAATCGTACCCGCGGCGGCGCTGGAACTCCTCGAAAAATTTTGGCGTGAAGTTCGATTCGCCGCTGGCGTCGTCGACTTCGTAGGAGTCGTTAAAATAGCCGCGCAGCCCGCGGACATCGCGGCCGGCGAACGCGTCGTCGAACTTCTTTAGGTATTTTTTCAGCGAGTCGCCCGAGAAGTGATCGATGACGTTACCTTCGCCGCCGGGGCCGGCGCGCTCGACCATCTTGCCGTGTTGCCCGGTGAAAATCGCGTGGATGGTCCACGCCCCGCGGTCGGCGGGCGCGGTCCAGTCGAGTTTTCCGCCGGGGCCCACTTTGGCCGTGAGATCGAGCGGTGCGCCCTCCTGCGCGGAGAAAGCCATCAGCACCTTGAGGGGAAGCGGATCGGGGAAACGCACTTGGTTGAGCGTGAGCTCCTGCAAATTTTCATTCGCGCTGATCGGGCGCTTGAGCGCGGTGATCGGCACGCGCGTGGCGCCGGCGAAGCTGAGCACTTGAGTTTGCATGAGCGCGATGGGCTCGGCGAGAGACTGGCCGGCGGGAACGGAAAAAGTTTTGTGCGCGAGGTATTTTGCGGCGTCGGCGTCGTCCACCCACACGCCGCCAAATGGCCAGCCGTTGCCCGTCGCCATGTCGATGCCGAGATCGAGCCGTTGACCCTCGCGCAGGACGAAGCTCAGGCGGTCCACCCAAGTCGGCGAGAGGTAGTTGATGAACTGTTTTTCATAGCCGCGCACGCCGTAGATCGGGGTGATTTCGAGGCCGCCGAGACCGGCGTCGGCGTATTTTTTCATCTCCGAGCGCAGGCCTTCCTCGGTGGTGATGCTGCCGAGCCACCACCAGCGCGACCACGGTTTCGTGACGTGCGTGACCGGCGGCCACGCCAGTTCCGGCTGAGGTGTCGGCGCGGTGAAGGCGGGCATGGCACCGGCAAAAAGAACGAGTGCCGCGAGGGCGAGGGAGCGTTTCAGCAGGATCATGGGGGAACGATGGTCAGGGAGTTTCTACGTCGACCGGCGGTCGTGGCGGTTGATCGGTCGGGGGAGTGGCTCCACGGCGGCGTCCGTTAGCGGGGCGTTCGGGAGTGGCGCTCGGTGGCGGGAAATCGGCGGGCAAGTGATCGCCCACGAGACCGAGCATCGCGATGGTTTCCAGGCCGGTTTGCGCGGCACCGTTCGTGCCGGCGAAGCCTTCGTCGATGGGGTTGAGGGCGGCCGTGCCCTCGACGTGGCGGAGGGTGCGGGGGCGTTCGCCGCCCCGCGCGGTGCGCAGCAACGCGTCTAGGCCGGCATTGAGGAAGGCGGGATTTTTCGTCTGGTGATAAACGTAGGCGGCGAGTCGGCCGTCGCGCACGAACGCCGCGTCACCCCCCTCGGTGCCGGTCGTCATGTCGCGCAGGAGAATTTCCTGCGGCGCGCTGTAGAGGCGGCAATATTGCAGCCAGAGTTTTTGCCAGCGCGGATCGTCGAGCATCAGGTTTAATTCGAACACGACTTCCGCGCCGCCCATGATCGTGGCGAGGTTGTAGCTGCCGGGCTCGTTGCTGAGCTGGAAAAGTTTTCCCGTCGCGGGGTCGTAGCCGAAGACGAGGTTTTTCCCCGAGCGCAGGCCCAGCGGCATCGCGTTGAGGCTTTCGACACCGGCGAGAATTTTATCGCGCCACTTGGTGTCGCCGGTGCGCTCCCACTCGGTCATCCAGTTGCCGAGAAAGGCGAACCAGTCCGGCCCGAGCCGCACGCGGGTGGGCGCGATTTTTTTCTCCGCCGCGGTGATCGGCTGGGCAAGACGCATGGGATCGTAGTCCACGGTTTTGTAGTCGGAGTTGAGCATCTCGCGCATCACGTCGCCCACGCGCTCATCGGTCGTGAGATAATAATAGAAGCGGCGGTAGCCGGCCTGGCTGATGCGCGCTTCCTTGGCGCCGTCGCCCCAGTGGCGGACGTTGTGGCGCGAGCCGAGGCCGGCGAATTTGCCGAGGTGGTAGCAATCCACTTCGCCGGTGTGGCGCGTCATCGCCTCGGCCATGCGGAAGACATCGGCGCGGCCGGTGCGGAGAAAACTATACCAGAGCCACATGTCGGTCCCGAGTTCGGAGTTGTCCCACGCCATGCCGCCGAGGTCGTAGCGCCAGGTGTGGCGGGCGTCGTCGTAGGAGTGCATCACGTCGCCGAAATCCCAAAAGCCATACCAGTGGTGCTGGCCGGGCTGCGTGAGATAAAAATCCAGCGTGGCGGTGAGGCGCTGCTCGATCGCGGCTTTCACCGGCGTGGATCGATCCTCGATGCCCCAGTCGCCAAACGCACGGGCCGCGTGCAAATAATTTGGAGTGCACATGAGCAAGGGCGGCGCGGCGCCGATTTGCGCCAGCTTCGCGGTGTCGTCCTTCGAGGGAATTCCCGCCGTGGGGAAAAGGGTGAGCTCGCTCGTGCGCGCGACGCCGTGCGCGGTGCTGAAGCCGGGTTGCACGTCTTCGTAAACGGCGTCGAGGCCGTGGGCGTGGGTGTCGTAGTGCCGCATGTCCATCGCGGGCGCGTCGGGCGACCAGAGCCACGCGGTGAGTTCAGCGGTGGCGGCGCTGGCGTGCTGCACCTCGAGTGCGGTGGGGTGCGACTGCCAGAAATTTTTCAGGCTGATCGCGAGTCCGCCGCTGACGTCGCCGACGAAGACGAGGCCCGTGGCGCGTTTCCCGGCGCCGGCGGCGAGCCACGTGCTGGCGGCGTTGGTGCGCTTTTGAATCGTGAATCCATCGGCGTTGGGTTGCACGAGCTTGAAGTCGTCCCACACGGCCCAGTTGGAAAGGAAGCTCTGGCTGCGGCGGTTGACGTCGTCGCGATTGGGCACGCGCTGGCCGGCGACTTGGGTCGGGTAGAGATCGTCGCCGCTTTTCGGATCGCTGACGAAGCGTCCGCTACGGCCGATCATCGGCTGGATCGGCTCGGACCAGAGCCCACCATTTTCGCTGGAGAAGCGCACGTGGCGATTCTGCACCTGCTCGCGCAGTGGCACGGCGAAGACCACGCCGAGCCCGCGGATAAAATCCACGCTCTCATCGCCGTCGTAGACGATCGAGTGCACGAGCCGCACCGATTCCTGGCCGGCGTAGAAATACAACCGCACCACGAAGGGCAGCCACTCGCGCCCACTTTTCGCGCCGAGGTGCATACCTTCGATTTTAACGACCGCGCGCACCGGTCCGGATTGTTCGAGGGTGACCTGTTGCACGCGCGTGCCGAAGCGTTCGCGCGAGGGCGTGGCGGTGGCGTCGCCGTCGGGCCCGCTCTGCAACACGCAGACGAGCCGGCCGTCGCGGGCGACCTCGCGGCCTTCGACGATGATGGAGTCGATGA
>JANYBX010000273.1 GCA_025360615.1 Opitutia bacterium | reverse complement strand
CAGGCCGAACTCGCCCGGCCCGGCGAGGAAATCGCGCCCGCCGTCGTTCTGACCGAGGCCGAGCGCACCGCCGCTCTCTCGTGGGCGCAGGCGCCCGATCTGATCGGCCGTCTACGCGCGGCACTCGCGCGCGTGCTCGTGGGCGAAGATCGCAACGCCCTCGTCCTCTACCTCGTCGGCACCTCGCGCCTCTTGGACAAACCCCTCGCCGCCATCGTGCAGAGCCCGAGTGCCGCAGGCAAAACGACGTTGATGGACGCGGCCCTGTCCTTCTTCCCCGAGGAGGCCCGCGTCAAATACTCCGCGATGACCGGCCAATCGCTTTTCTACATGGGCGACGCCGATCTCCGTCACAAAATCCTCGCCATCGTCGAGGAAGCCGGAGCGGAAAAAGCCAGCTATGCGTTGAAACTTTTGCAGAGCGAAGGCGAGCTGACCATCGCGAGCACGGGAAAAAATCCGACGACTGGCCGCATGGAAACGCAGGAGTATCACGTCGAGGGACCGGTCGCGATTTTGCTGACCACCACGTCGGCGGACCTCGATGAGGAATTACAAAACCGCTGCCTCACGCTCGCCGTCGACGACTCGCCTGAGCAGACGGCGCGCATCCACGCCTTGCAGCGCGAGCGCCGCACGCTCGCCGGACTCGTCGGCAAAGCCGAGCGCGCGGCCGTGCTCGGACTCTTGCGCAACGTGCAACGTCTGCTGCAGCCGCTCGACGTCTTAAATCCCTTCGCGCCCGCGCTCACCTTCACGAGCGGCCGCGCGCGCAACCGCCGCGACCACGAAAAATATCTCACGCTCATCGACACGATTGCGCTCTTGCACCAGCACCAGCGCCCACGCGGCCGGCACGAAGTGGCGTTGCCAGGCGGCGGCGTCCGGGTCGTCGAATATGTTTCCGTCACGCTCGACGACATCGCGCTCGCCAACGAACTCGCCCCCGACGTGCTCGGCCGTTCGCTCGACGAACTGCCGCCGCAAACGCGGCGGCTCCTCGATCACATCAAGACGCTCGTGAAAGCGAAGCAGGCGCAGCCCGGCCAAAGCGCGAAACTCGCCGCGACCTTTGCACGCCGCGAACTGCGCGAGGCCTGCGGCTGGAGTCTGACCCAGGTGCGCGTCCACCTCGACCGCCTGGTCGAACTCGAATGCCTCGAACTGCGGCACGGCAAACTTGGCGGCGGTTTTCTTTATGAACTCATGCTCGATCCCGACGCGCCCGCACACGTCGCCCACATCGGCCTGATCGACGTCGAGGAATTGAAACGACGCGTGGGCGCAGACCACGCGCAGAATGGCAGCGGCACCGTGCCGCACGGCTACGACGGCAAGGTGGCGGGTTTTTTACCGGGGGTGGCGGGTGAAAGCGGCGAGGTGGCGGGGGGTGGCGAAACGCCCCCGCCACCCCAAAAAACAAAATCCTCAGAGGAGAAAACCGAACTTTAGGCCGAGGGTGGCGGGGTGGCGGAATCTCGCATCTGGACCCGCGCCGAAAATCAGAATCGTAACCTTAAAAAGCATCATACTCATGGCCGGAAAAAAAGGCTTTGCGGCGGTCCCGCATCTGAAGAAACGCACCGGCGCGCAACGTGGCGGCAACGACAAGCAGCCGTTGCCCTTCGTGCGCAGCTCGCCCGATGCGCTGGCCCTTTGCGCCGAGACCTGGCTCGAATCCTTGCGCGCCCGCAACTACGCGGAGACGACGCTCGAAGGCCGTTTCTTCTCGCTGAAGTTTTTTATGGGCTGGGCGGCCGAGCGCGATGTGACGCGCGCGGGCGAGGTCACGCGGCCGATCCTCGAAGCGTATCAGCGTTTCCTTTCGCGCTACGAGCAGCCCGGCCGGAAAAAGCAGGCCGACTCGGCGAACCCGACGACTGCCGCTGCCACGCCGCCCCGGCGGCTCTCGTGGAGCACGCAACGCGAGCGCCTGAGCGCATTGCGCGACTGGTTCCGGTGGCTCACCCGGCAGAATGTGATTTTGCACAACCCCGCTTCCGAACTGGAATTGCCCCGGATGGAACAGCGCTTGCCGACCGAAGGCCTGACCCGCGACGAGGTCGCCCGGCTCCTCGCCATCCCCGACACCGGCGATCCGCTCGGCTTGCGCGACCGCGCCATGCTGGAACTT
>JANYBX010000259.1 GCA_025360615.1 Opitutia bacterium | reverse complement strand
GTCGGGCTTGAATTGAAAATTTTCCTTCAACGCCGCCGCTTCCGCCGGATGCCGCTCACAAAGCATCAACCGGTCCTGCGGCCGCGCGATCATCTCCATCAAACTCGGCGAACCGGGATAGTAGCGCGGGGTCACGGCGGTGTTTCCTTCACGCCGGTCAAACTCCCGCACGAGCCCCGTATACTCCGCCACGCCTGCGCCCATCATGTTGTTCTCCGGCGCCCACAGCCGACCGATCCCCTCCGGCCACTCCGGTTTGCGCGCGAGCGAGTCGCCCGTTGCCGCCGCCGTGAGATCATACGCCCCCCGCCCGGCATGCGTGTCGAGATATAGAAAACCTTTTTCCTTTTTCTGAAGCGCCTGCGCGAGCTGCACGAGCAGCGCGTGCTTCATCACGTCAGCGAAATTGCCCGCGTGGAAATGATGCCGGTAATTCACGCCGACAACACCGGCACCTTCACCACGACCTTGCGCATGAGCACCGGCGCGCCCTGCACCAGCCCGCCCATGTGCGCGTCCGGCGGAAAATAAATCGCCACGTCTCCCGCGCCCAGCCGCACGACGCTGCCCAGGTCATACGGCTGATAGAAAATCACGTCCCGCGCCGGCGTCAGATCCTCGGCGAGCGTGAGGCGGCCGCGATCCGCCACCTCCATCGTTTCCTCGCCCGCATACACCGCCTGCACGTCGATATAGGCGCGGTGCGTTTCCCATTTTCCCTCGGCACGCGGCTTCGTCAGGTAAACCTGCGACAGGGCAAACGCCCCGCCCGGCAGCTCCGTGCGCTCTGTCTGTCCCGCCGTCAGTCCGAAGAGCTGCCGGTGTGCCGCGCTGCCTTCTTTTCCCGCCTCCTCCACAAAACCAAATGCCGCCGCGAAATGCTCGGGCCGCGTCAACTGACTGCGCAGCGTGGAAAGGATGCCGAAGAGAGCCATGCGCAAAAATCCACGCGGCCCGCCGCGCGCACGCAAGACCCGAAAACCAAGGATTGCCGCGCGCGCCCCGGCGCTTTTGTTTTCCCCGCGATGAAAAAACTATTCCCCGCCCTCCTCCTCGCGTGCGCTCTCGTCGTCCCTGCCGCACTCACCGCCGCCACCTTCGAAGGCAAAGTCACCATGCAAATGTCCTCCGGTCAGAAAGCCGGCGCGCAGGACATGACCTACAGCATCAAAGACGATCTGGTTCGCATCGACATGCAGATCAAAGACAAGTCGGGCAAATCGGCCGGGGGCATGGGCGGCATGATCATGGATGCCAAAAAGCAGGAGATGATTATGCTCATGCCGCAGCAGCAGATGTACATGGTCCACTCCCTCGCCGCTCCCACCGGCCAACCCGGCGCCGCTCATGAAGGCGCGGACAAGGTTCCCGAATATTCCCTCGATAAGACCGGCGAGACCGAGACTATCCTCGGCTACAAATGCGAGAAGTTCGTGATGAAGACGGACAAATCCTCGACGGCGATGTGGCTCACTAGTGAACTCGGCGGTTTCATGGGCAGCGGCTCCGGCGGCATGGGCGGCTTCGGTGGGCGACGCGGCAGCGGCAGCCAGCAGGCCCAGGCGTGGGAAAAAGCCCTCGCCGGAAAAAACATGTTTCCGATGCGCGTCGTCGGCTCGTCACCCGATGGCAAGGAAAGCTTCCGCATGGAAGTGACCGCCGTCGAAAAACAATCCCTGCCCGCCTCCGACTTTCAAGTGCCTGCCGGCTGGCGAAAATTCGAAATGCCCAACATGGAAGAGATGATGAAGAGCATGGGCGGCGGCCGCTAATCGGCATCTCCCGTCCACTCTCCCCTCCCTTCGGCCGCGGCTTTTCGCCGCGGCCTTTTTTGCGCCCAGCCAAAAACGTTGCTCCGCCTCGGCGCTCCGTTTCTCTCGACCCTTTTGCCGTGGCCGCCCTCACCCGCATCTTCTCCGACCTCCACTACGCCGACCGCTCCAGCACCGTCCGCTCGCTCGCCCAGTTGCGCCCGCTGCTCGACGGCCCCGACGCCCTGATCCTCAACGGCGATACGATCGACACCCGCCCCGGCCCCCATCCCGCCGCCACCGTCCGCGATCGCGCCGCCGTCGCCGATTTTTTCAAGACCTGTTCGTCCGCCGTCACCTTCGTCACCGGCAACCACGACCCGGATATTTCCGCCCACCACACCCTCGATCTCGCCGACGGCCGTGTCTTCGTCACCCACGGCGATATTATTTTCGACAACATCGTCCCCTGGAGCCGCGACGCCGCGCTCATCTCCTCCCGCATTCAGGCCGGCCTCGCCACCCTCCCCGCCGCCGAACGCACCCAGCTCGCCCCGCGCCTCGCCCTCTTCCGCCGCGTCTGCGCCTCAATCCCCCAGCGCCACCAATCCGAGCCCAATCTCCTGAAGCACTCCCTCCGCCTCGCCGCCGACACCATCTGGCCCCCCACCCGCGCCTTCGACATCCTGCGTGCCTGGCACGAGACGCCCGCCCGCGCCGCCGCCATCACCACCGCCCACCGGCCCGCCGCCAAATTCGTCCTCATCGGCCACCTCCACCACCCCGGCATCTGGCGCATGCCTTCCGGCGTCACCGTCATCAACACCGGCTCCTTCAGCCGCCCCTTCGGCGCCTGCGCCGTCGATCTCACCGCCGACCGGCTCACCGTCCGCCGCATCGACCAACGCCGCGGCGAATTTCATCCCGGCCGCGTGCTCGCCGAGTTTCCGCTCGCGCCCCGCTGACGTTTCCCGCGAACTCCCCGCCATGGCCATGGAATACGGTTGGTGGGAAAAAAATCCCGAGGAGGGAAAATTTCAGGTCGTCGCCCGCATCCACGGCGGCAACATCGTCTGGACGCGCAAGCACGGCCACTTCAAGTCGTGGCTCACCCACGTCCCCACCGAGGAAAACTGGACCCGCCTCCTCGCCGAAGCCTCCAAGCGCGTCCCCCGCCGCCTGATCTCGCCGAAGCAGTTCGCCGACATCCAGCGCATCGTCGACGCGCGGTAGTCCGGTTCGAATGGAGGCGGGGTGCCCCCACCCCGCATTCGCGTCGCTCACAAGATCACCCCGCCTCCATCGGAGAATTTCTCGTCCGCCACCCGCCCCCAAATCAGCCGAAACGCCGGCGTAAACTCCGAGGGCTTTCGCTTCATCCACGCTGTCACCTCCGCCAGCGGAAACCACCCGCCCCGCTCGATCTCGTCCGCGTTCAACAAAAACGTGTTCTCTTGCTCGAGCCGACCCGCGTGCGTCAGCCGGTAAACCCACAGAAATTCCCACCCCGTCTGCGCGCACGCCTCCACCCGAAACCACCGCGTCAGTCCGCCCTCCGCCACGAACAACCCGATCTCCTCGCCCAACTCCCGCCGCGCCGCCGTGTCGTAATCCTCGCCGCTGTCGAGATGCCCCGAGCACGCCGCGTCCCAGCACCCTGGCGACATGTCCTTTCGCATCGAGCGTTTTTGCAAAAACGTCTGCCCGCTGCCGTCAAACACCAGCACGTGCACCGCCCGGTGCCACAGCCCCTTCGCGTGAACTTCCCGGCGCGGGGCCTGGCCGATCACCACGTCGCGCTCGTCCACCACGTCGAAGATTTCCTCTCGCATCGCGCGACCTTTACTTTGCCGAGCGTTCGTGTCCAGTCCTCGGCTTCACGCCCATTCCCATGCCGAAAATCGAAGTCAGCACTGTCGCCGAGATCCTCAAGAAAAACCTGCTCGATCCCAAAATGCTCCGGCAGGTCATCGAGGAAATGAACCTCGCCGTCCAACCCGAGAATGGCGACGAGGAGAAACCGCCCGCCATGAAGAAGCAGTTCGTGATTCTCGTGAGCGATCCCGAGAACCGTTTCCCAAAAACCGATTTCGTCGGTTGGGTGCTCCAGATTCCCGAGAGCGAAAGCGTCGCCACCACGCAGGACCGCATTTTCCGCGGAGTCTACGATTACAACGCCTCGAAAAAAGGCCGTCTCTATCCCGCAAAAACCGTGGGCGAAGCGATCGAAAACATCCCCGCCAAATTCTTCAAGGAGGCCGACGTCTGGGTGAAATCCAAGACCCCCGTCCTCGTCCTGAAATCGAATAACCAGATCCCGAAGGAGTGATCGAGGCAGGGCGGATTATCTTATCCCGACCCCGCCGCTGCGACTCCGCTTACTCACCGAACTGAGCCCAACCGACGCCCCTCTCGCCGCCCCTCAATTGAAGACCTGCGCCAAAGTCTTTGCGGCCCTGCTTCTCGCTGGACTTCAATTTCTCCTCCTCCCCGGTTGCGGCGACAAGTCCACCACCGCGGCTCCACCATCGCCCACCGCTGCCGCGTCCCCCTCCGCCCCCGCCGCCGTCCCCGCCTACACCATCCAAGTCGTCGGCGTTTACCCGCACGACCGCGCCGCCTTCACCCAAGGCCTCGTCTATCTGAAAGGTGTCCTCTTCGAAACCACCGGCCTCAACGGCGCCTCCTCGCTCCGCAAAGTCGAGCTCCAGACCGGTCGCGTCCTGCAGCAGGCGAATCTGCCACTCCAATTTTTCGGCGAAGGCATGACGATCCTCGGCGACAAAATTTTTCAGCTCACCTGGCAAAATCAAAAAGGCTTCGTCTACGACCTCTCCACTTTCGCCGTGGAAAGAGAGTTCGCCTACCCCGGCGAAGGCTGGGGCCTCACGAACGACGGCCACGCCCTCATCCTGAGCGACGGCACGAACCAGCTCCGCTTTCTCGACCCCGTCACGTTCAAGGTCCTCCGCACCGTCGGCGTCACCGACCACGGCCAGCCGCTCAAAAACCTGAACGAACTTGAGTATATCAAAGGCGAGATCTACGCGAACATCTGGCAGACCAACACCATCGTCCGCATCGACCCCGCCACTGGCAATCTCCTCGGCACCATCGATTGCTCCGGCCTCCTCACCCCCGACGACTACCGCCTCCGCGTCGACGTCCTCAACGGCATCGCCTACGACGCCACCGGCGACCGCCTCTTCATCACCGGCAAACTCTGGCCCAAGCTTTTCGAAATTCAGTTGAAGCGGTAGGGCCGGTTATCCCTAACCGCCCTCGTTCCGCCCCGCCTCAACGCTAAATTTTTCGCCGTGCCCGCCCAGACCCCCACATCCCCCCCGCCCCTCCTCTACGCCGATACCGAGCGCAGCGCCGACGCCCTCTACTTCGGCCGCGTCTCCGTCCCCGATCCCTTCATCGCCTTCGCCGCCCGCGGCAAAAAATACGCCGTCGTCAGCGCCCTCGAGTTCGGCCGCGTGAAACGCGACTCCGCTTTCGACCGCGTCCTCCCGCTCGAGCACTACCTCGCAAAAGCCCGCGAGGTCTGGCCCCAGCGCAAGCCCGGCCCCGCCGAAATCATCACCCTCCTCTCTCGCGAACTCGACCAACCCGCCTTCACCGTCCCCGAAGATTTCCCCGCCGGCGTTTTCCAAAAAATCCTCGACCTCGGCGTCGCTCTCACCCTCGCCACCGGCCCGCTCTTCCCTTCCCGCGAAATCAAAACCCCCGCTGAAATCGCCGCCCTTCGCGAAGGCAACCGCTGCAGCGCGCTCGGCCTCGCCGCCGCCGAGCACATCCTCCGCGCCAGCCAAATCAAAGGCCGTTCGCTCCTCTACGACGGCAAACCGCTCACCAGCGAACGCCTGAAATTCGCCATCGAGACCGCCTGCCTCGAAGCCGGTGCCATCTCCGCCCACACCATCGCCGCCGGCGGCGACCAAGCCTGCGATCCCCACGAACGCGGCTCCGGTCCGCTCCGCCCGCACCAGCTCATCATCGTCGATATTTTTCCCCGCGTCACCGCCACCGGCTACCACGGCGACATGACCCGCACCTTCCTCCGCGGCCACGCCAACGACGCCCAGCGCGCCCTCGTCTCCGCCGTCCGCAGCGCGCAACTGGCCGCGCTGAAAAAAATCCGCGCCGATGTTTCCGGCCGCACCGTCCACGAAGCCGTCACTGCCACCTTCACCTCGCTCGGCTACGAAACCAAACACACTTCCCGCGGCTCCACCGGCTTCTTCCACGGCACTGGCCACGGCCTCGGCCTCGCCGTGCACGAGCCACCCGGCCTGAGCATCCGCTACGACACCCCGCTTCGCCTCGGCACCGTCGTCACCGTTGAGCCCGGCCTCTATTACCCCGGCCTCGGCGCCTGCCGCATCGAGGACGTCGTCCAAGTCACCGCCGCCGCCCCGAAATTCCTCTCCAAATTTCATTACGTCTGGGAACTGCGATAACTTCCTGTTCCTGATTTCCTGAGTTCCACATTCACTCATCCCTTTCCACGCTCCCTCTTCCGATGCGCTCCCTCCCTTCCCTCCTTAAAAAAATCTCCGCCCTCCGCATTCTCGTCATCGGCGACGTCATGCTCGACCGCTACCTCTGGGGCGACGCCACCCGCATCTCCCCCGAGGCCCCCGTCCCCGTCGTGGACATCACCCGCGAATCCGTCACCGCCGGCGGCGCCGCCAACGTCGCCCTCAACCTCGCCTCCCTCGGCGCCCGCTGCACCGTCGCCGGCTATTTCGGCGACGACCCCGCCGGCCACAGCCTCACCGCCACGCTCGCCGAGAAGAAAATCGCCACCCTCTCCACCCCCGGCACCGGCCAGACCATCGTCAAAACCCGCGTCCTCGTCCAACGCCAGCAGCTCTGCCGCCTCGACCGCGAATCCCCGCCCTCCGCCTACGCCCTCACTGCCGACACCGCCGAGAAACTCCTCTCCGCCGCCCTCCGCACCCACGACGCCGTCATCTTCTCCGATTACGCCAAAGGCATTCTCTCCGACGCTCTCGTCGCCCGCATCACCACCCTCGCCCGCGCCGCCGGCAAATTGATCGCCCTCGACCCGAAGCCCAAGCACGCCCTCGCCTTCCACGGCCTCGACCTCATCACGCCCAATAAAAAAGAAGCCATCGAACTCTCCGGCCTCATCGTCGCCCCGCACGCCCCCTTCCCCGCCGCCGAAGTCTGCGCGAAACTCCACGAGAAATTCGCGACCAAGCACCTCGTCATCACCCTCGGCGAAGACGGCATGTTGCTCAGCACGCACGGCAAAATCCTGAAAAAAATCCCCACCGCCGCCCGCGAAGTTTATGATGTGTCCGGCGCGGGTGACACCGCCTTGGCCGCCCTCGTCCTCGCGTTGACCGCAGGGGCGACGTTGGAAACCGCCGCCCATTTCGCCAACGCCGCCGCCGGCGTCGTCGTCGGCAAACTCGGCACCGCCACCGTCACGCCGGAAGAGCTCAAGGCTTACGTGCGAGGACGGTGATCCCAGCTCGAAACATGAGAATCCTTGGCTTTATTTTCCTGCTCAGCGCGATTGCTGGATGCGCAGGTAAGAGCGGAAATCTCGTTCCAGAAAATCAGTCCGTAATTTTTCCCAAGGAAAAAGCTTCGGAATTAATTAACGGTGTTTGTTACCGGCCTCCCTCAGGCATCACTGGCTATTGGACACCTCAAGAACGCGATCTATTCGGCGTCGAAATCGACTTGGAGGAATTTATAGAGAAAAAACTATCAGAGAGAAACCTGCCTTCTCCGAAGCGGCTTTGGAGCCAATACCGCCGTCAAGCAACGGGTGTGCTTAGAAACGATCAACGCCTGCTTTTCATATCTTACTCCCGCAATTCACCTCCTGAAGTGCAGGCGCGAGCGGAGGAGCTAAGAATGCAACAAAGCATACGAACCGGACACCCATACGATCCCGAAGAATGGAAAAAACAGCCGATACGAATCATGGACGGTGGCTCGGAAGTTTTCAGAGTAATCTACGATCCTAAAAAAAAGATTTTCCTGTGGTATGAAGAAAACGGAGTAGGATGAACCACTCCAAGCCACCCATGCCCAAAGCCCTCTTTCTCGACCGTGACGGCACGCTGATCATCGACAAAGTTTACCTTTCCGATCCCGCCGGCATCGACGTCATCCCCGGCGTGCCCGCCGCCCTCCGCCGCGCGCGCGAACTCGGCTACCGCCTCTTTCTCTTCACCAACCAATCCGGCATCGGCCGCGGCCTGCACACCCTCGACGACACCCTCCGCGTCAACGCCCGCATGGAGGAAATGATCGGCCTGCCCTCGCCGCTCTTCACCGCCACCTGCATCGCCCCCGAAGTCCCGCCGCAGCCCATCGTCTATCGCAAGCCCTCACCCCGCTTCATCCTCGAGCAAATCGCCGAGCACCGCCTCGACCCCGCGCAGTGCTGGATGGTCGGCGACTCCACCGCCGACATCGGCGCCGCCCTCGCCGCCGGCATCAAGGCCGCCGCCGTCCGCACCGGCAAAGTCGATCCCACCGCCCTCCCCATCGTCCTCGAAAACAAAATCCCCGTCTTCGAAACCTTCCCCGCTTTCGTGACGACGCTGAGGTAAAAGCGGATCGAAATGGAGGCGGGGTGCCCTCACCCCGCATTGACGTCGCTCGCGGTGAGGGCACCCCGCCCACCAAAAATAATTTAGTCCGCCCCGCCCGCGAAAAACCAATCGCTCAATCAAATCGACCCAAGCCCCCGAAATTTTTGGCCGCAAAAGAGCGCAAGATTCCCCTCTCCTTCGAAAAAATCTCCCGCGCGCCTATAGGCGCAATACAGCCACCGCCGGAGCCCCCGGAAATCTTGCGCTCCTTTGCGGCCAAAATTCCGAACCCTCCCTCCTTCCTCTCCTCCGCGCTCTCCGCGTCCTCCGCGTTAAAAAAATCCGCCCTCATCCCACGCCCTCGCCTCTCCCCTATGCCCGAACTCGCCGAAGCCGAATTCTACCGCAAACGCTGGCACCAGTCCGCGCTCCCCTCTCCGAAAATTCTCCGCGTCCACACGCACGACACCAAGCGACTCTTCCGCACCGCCCCTGCATCCGCCCTTCGCGCCGCGCTCACCGATTCCACCTTCACCTCCTCCTCCTCCGCCGCGAAACAAATCCTCTTCCGCTTCACCGCCCGCGACTCCACCAAACTCTGGCTCGGCATCCACCTCGGCATGACCGGCGAACTCACCGTCGCCCCGCCCACGCACACTCCGGGGAAACACGACCACCTCGTCCTCTTCACCGCCGCCCACGCCCTCGTCTTCGCCGATCCCCGCATGTTCGGCCGCATCCAATTTCACGTCGGCTCCGAACCGCCCGCATGGTGGACGAACATCGCCCCCGCGCTCCTCTCGCGCGAATTCTCCGCCTCCACCGTTGCGGCCTTTCTCCAGCGCCGCGCTCGCGCCCCGATCAAAGCCGTGCTCCTCATGCAGGAAAGATTTCCCGGCATCGGCAACTGGATGGCCGACGAAATTCTCTGGCGCGCCGCCCTCCACCCCGCCCGCGCCGCCGGTTCCCTCACACCCGCTGAAGTCCGCACCCTCTGGCGTGAATGCCGCACCGTCGCCCGCCTCGCGCTCACGACCATCGCCGGCTGCGGCGAAAAACTCCCGCCCGACCTCAACGTTCACATCCCCGACACCTGGCTCTTCAACCACCGCTGGCAAAAGGGCGGCCGCTGTCCAAAAACAAAAAAGCCCCTCGCCCGCGCCGAAATCGGCGGCCGCACCACCTGCTGGTCCCCCGCCCGCCAAAAACTCCGCCCCAAATCCGCCTAATCGTTCTCGTTCTCCTACTCCTACTCGTTCTCTTTCTGTCTTTCTCTCTTCTCTTCCGCGCCGTGTCCGCTCCATCCAAAAAACTCCGCCTCGACGAACTCCTCGTCGCACGCGGCCTCGCCGAAACCCGCTCGCAAGCCAAAGCCCTCGTCATGGCCGGCCGCGTCCGCCGTGGCACCGAGCGTCTCGACAAACCCGGCCAGGTTTTCCCGGCCGACACCGATCTCTCCGTCGAGCAACCCCCGCGCTTTGTCAGTCGCGGTGGCGAGAAACTTTCCGCCGCCCTCGCCGCCTTCGCCCTCGATCTCACCGGCGCGCACGTCCTCGATGTCGGCGCGTCCACCGGCGGCTTCACCGATTGCGCGCTCCAAGCCGGCGCCGCCGATGTCGTCTGCGTCGATGTCGGCCGCGCGCAACTCCACGCCAAGCTCCGCGCAGATCCCCGCGTCACCAACTTCGAAAAGATCAACGCCCGTCACCTCTCCCCGGGCGATCTCCCGCGCGCCGACTTCGACGCCGTCGTCATGGACCTCTCCTTCATCTCACTGAAAGTCGTGCTCCCCGCCGTCTGGCCATTTGTCCGCAGCGGCGGCGTGCTCGTCGCGCTCGTGAAACCGCAGTTCGAAGCCGGCAAAGCCGAGGTGGACAAAGGCCGCGGCATCATCCGCGACCCCGCCGTGCAGCAAGCCGTCCTCGACGACATCAGCACCTTCGCCCTCGGCCTGCTTCGTGGCGCGACCCTCATCGGCACCCTCGACTCCCCCATCACCGGCACCGACGGCAACCGCGAGTTTCTCTTGGGCCTCCGCCGAACTGGTTAGCCACAAAGGCGCAAAAGACGCAAAATCACCCGGAGCCTTTTTGCGTCTTTTGCGCCTTTTGTGGCCAAGCTTCGATCACCCTCATCCGTTGACACCTCCTCCGCCCGACCCTTTCTCTCGCGCTCCCTCACCACACCCATGCACGCCGCCGAATCGCCCTTTGAAATTATCGAGCTCGAGCGCCTCCTCCAGAAGCCCAACAGCGATCCCACCGGCCTCGCCGGTTTCTTCAACGCCGGCGAAATCCTCGTCTCCCGCGTCCCCGCGCGCCTCGACGTCATGGGCGGCATCGCCGACTACTCCGGCGCCAACGTCTGCGAAGCCGTCCTCGGCCGAGGCACGCTCATCGCCCTCCAGTCACGCACCGATCGCACCCTCCGCATCCGCACCGTGCAGACCGGCCGCGCCAGCCTCCCCATCGAGACGCGCATCCCCCTCGATTATTTTCAACAAGGCGACGGCCTCGCCTCATACCGCCACGTGCGCGAGCTCTGTCAGGCCAACCCGCTCGCTGGCTGGGCCGCCTATGTCGGCGGCAGCATTTTCACGCTGCTTAAGGAAGAGGGCGTGCGCATGCCCTACGGTTTCAGCCTGATGTTGCTCAGCGCCGTCCCGATGAACGTCGGCATCGGCAGTTCCGCCGCCACCGAGGTCGCCGTGCTCGCCGGCGTGAGCGCGCATCTCGGCCTCGCCCTCAGCGGCGACCGCCTCGCGCAACTCGGCCAACTGGCGGAGAACCATGTCGTCGGCGCGCCCTGCGGCATCATGGACCAAATCGCCGTCGCCCTCGGCCGCCGCGGCAAACTCACCCACATCCTCTGCCGCCCCGGCGCGGTCATGGGTGAAGTTGAAATTCCCGCCGGCACCGGCTTCGTCGGCATCAACTCCATGGTCCGCCACTCCGTCGCCGGTAATCCCTACTCCGATACGCGAATCGGCGCGTTCATGGGCAAGCGCATCATCAACGATCTCCGCGCCAAGCAGGGCCGCACCGCGATCAGCTACCTCACCGAACTCACGCCCGAGGAATTTGCCCGCGATTTCAAAAACCACCTGCCCTCCGAAATCACCGGCGCCGACTTCGTGGCGAAACACAAAACGCACGACGACTCCGTCACCACCATCCAGCCCGGTGCCACCTATCGCGTCGCCGGCCCCACCGCGCATCCCGTCGAGGAAAACGACCGCGTGCTCCGCTTCATGGACGCCCTCCGCGCCGGCGCGAAAGGCGACGAGACCGCCCTCACCGCCGCCGGCGAACTCATGTATGGCGCTCACGCCAGCTACCGCGACAACTGCCATCTCTCCGTCGACGAAGTGGATTTCCTCGTCGAAGCCGTGCGCAAGATCGGCGTGAAAAAAGGCCTCTACGGCGCGAAGATTACCGGCGGCGGCACCGGCGGCACGGTCGCCGTCTTCGGCAAACTCGACGCGCTCCGCGAACACATTCCCGTCATCGCCCTCGAATACTCCCGCCGCATCGGCCGCATGCCCGACATTTTTGAAGGCACGTCACCCGGCGCGCTCGAGTTCGGCGCGCGCCGCTACCATTTCGGCGCGACCGGCTGGCAACGCGTGGGAGCCTGAAAATTTTTCGCCTTTCAAATGCCTCGCATTCGCAAAGCCGTCGTCCCCGCCGCTGGTCTCGGCACGCGCCACTTCCCCGCGTCACACGCCGTGATGAAGGAACTGTTTCCCGTCGTCGGACCCGATGGCATCAGCCGCGCTCTCATTCACTATCACCTTATCGAACTCGCCGCCGCCGGCATCGAGGAAGTCTGCATCATCGTCCAGCCCGGCGACGACGTCACCATCCGCCGCTACTTCGACGGCCCGGGCGAAGCCTACCTGACGCGCCTCGCGAAATATCCCGCGCTCCTCGACGAAGCCCGCCAGATGCGCGCGTGGTCGGAGCGCCTGCATTTCCGCGAACAGAAAACCCAGGAAGGCTTCGGCCACGCCGTCTTTCAGACCCGCGACTTCGCCGCCGGCGAGCCCGTCCTCCTCTGCCTCGGCGATCACCTTTTTCGGGGCGCGCCTGATTCGCCGCACGTCGCCCTCGTCCGCGCCGCTGAACTTGCCGACGGCAAAACCGTCTCCGCCGTCAACCGCATCGGCCCCGGCGAACTGCGTGGCTACGGCACCATCGCCGGCCGTCGCCGCGCCGCGCATCCGGCCTTGATCGACGTCGATCTGATCATCGAAAAACCCGACGTCGCCACCGCGCGCGCGAAGCTCCGCGTCGACGGCCTCGGGGCAGACGAGTTTCTCGGCTGGTTCGGCATGCACGTGCTTGCCCCCTCGATCTACGACGTGCTCGCCCGCATGATCCGCGACGACGTGCGCGACGGCGGTGAGTTTCAACTCACCCGCGCGCAGGAACTCCAGCGCCAAGCTGAAGGCTACATCGCGCTCGAAATCACCCGCGGCCGCCGTTTCGATTTCGGCGTGCCCGACGATTTCGTCAGCGCCGTGCAGGCTTTTCGCCAGCCGTAGTTGCCTTCGAATTCATTTTCTCCCGCAGCCACCACGCGACTCCGCAGCACATCAGCGCCCAAGCCGTCCCCGCCGCCCAACCCGCAGCCACATCCGTCGGATAGTGCACCCCGAGATAAACTCGGCTCACCCCGACCAGCACGGTCAGCAGCACCGCCACGCCCATCACGTAGACCCGTTCGAGTTTCCGCGCCATCGTTTGGGCCACCATCGCACCCAAAGTCAGATAGACGACTGACGACATCATGGCGTGCCCGCTCGGAAAACTCGGCGAAGTCTCTGCCATCAGACGCGGCACAATGTGCGGACGTTCCCGCTCCGTCATCACCTTCAGCGCCGTCGTCGCAAGCACGCCGCCACCCCCGGCCAACAAAATCAAAAAGGCCGCGCGATAGCGCCGACACAGAGCGAGAAAGCCAAGCACGAGCAAAACCACCAACGTTAAAACCGCCACGCTGCCCAGCGCCGTGATGTCGCGCACCACGCTCGTCACCCACTCCGGCCCGACGCCTCGCGACAAGTCGTCGGGATGTCGAAATGCGCGAAGGATTCGGCCCTCCAGTTCGAGATATTTTCCGGGCACCGCATCATCGGCCAGTTCCACCACCACCCACACCGAGAGAAAAAACAGGACGACACCCGCCAGCACGAGGAGCCTTTCCGGGCCCGTTCGATTCCACTTTTCTTTCAGCTGCGCGATCACGCGTTGGATGATCCAGCCCAACGCGCGGCCTGCAAGCCCGCCCCGCCCCACCGCCGGCTTGATTTTTTTCCGCGCCCGCTAAACTAGCGGGCTCTTTGCGTTTCTACGCTTCCAACCTTAATCCTTTAACCATCCAATCACCCTCCATGTCCACCGCCACGCCGCAAAAATTCGAGTTCCAAGCCGAGATTAAACAGCTCCTCGATATCGTCATCCACTCGCTCTACACGGAGAAGGAAATCTTCGTCCGCGAGCTGGTTTCAAATGCTTCCGACGCCCTCGAAAAACTCCGCCACACGCAGATCACCGAGAAGGACGTCTTCGACGACAAGGCCGAGCTGGAAATCACTCTCACCACCGACGACAAGGCCAAGACGCTCACGATCCAGGATTTCGGCCTCGGTATGACCAAGGCCGAACTCATCGAAAATCTCGGTACCATCGCCCACTCCGGCTCGAAGCAATTCCTAAAAGCCCTCGGCGAGGGCGCGCAGAAGAACGCCAGCCTCATCGGGCAGTTCGGCGTCGGTTTCTACTCGGCGTTCATGGTCGCGAAGTCGGTTAAGGTTTACTCGCACTCCTGGCGCGCGGCCGAGCCCGGCCACGTCTGGACGAGCGACGGCTCCGGCAGCTACGAGATCGAGGAAGCCTCCGACCTTCGCCGCGGCACCAAGATCGTCATCGAGCTGAAAGACGACTGCGGCGACTACGCCGAAGACTGGAAGATCAAGGAAATCCTCGAGCGCTACAGCGCGTTCGTGTCGTTCCCAATCACGCTCAACGGCAAACGCATCAACACCGTCCAGGCTCTCTGGCTCCGCTCGAAAAACGAAATCAAGGACGAGGAATACACCGAGTTCTACAAGTTCCAGTCGCACGCGCACGACGAGCCGCGCCTCCGCCTGCACTTCAGCGCCGACGCCCCGCTCGCGATCAATGCCCTCCTTTTCGTCCCGCAGAACAACACCGAAAAATTCGGCATGGCCCGCAGCGAACCGGCCGTCTCGCTCTACTGCCGCAAGGTCCTCATCGACGCGAAGCCGAAGGACATCCTCCCCGAGTGGCTGCGCTTCATGAAGGGCGTCATCGATAGCGAAGACCTCCCGCTCAACATCTCCCGCGAGACGATGCAGGACCGCTCGCTGATCGAGAAACTCAACAAGGTCGTCACGAAACGTTTTCTCAAATTCCTCGCCGACGAATCCGCCGCGCGCCCCGAAGCTTACAACGAATTCTACGCCGAGTTCGGTGTTTTCCTGAAGGAAGGCGCCGCGCTCGACTACACGCACAAGGAGCAACTCACGAAGTTGCTCCGCTTCGAATCCTCGCTCACCGAGAAGGGCAAAACCACCGCGCTCGCCGACTACGTCACGCGCATGGGCGCCGACCAAAAAGAGATTTACTACCTCATCGGACCGAGCCGCGCCGCCATCGAGAGCGGCCCCTACCTCGAAGGCTTCAAGGCCCGCAACCTTGAGGTGCTCTTCTGTTACGAGCCCGTCGACGAATATGTGATGAACAACGTCCGCGAATTCGAAACCAAGAAACTCACCGCCGCCGACCACGCCGACGTGAAGCTCGCCGACCTCCCGAAACCCGAGGGCGCGCTCAGCGAAGACGACACGAAGCAGCTCACCACCTGGCTCAAGGAAACCCTCGGCACTCGCGTCGAGGAAGTGAAAGCCAGCGACCGCCTCGTCGATTCACCCGCGCTCGCGATCAACTCCGATAAGTTCATGTCGCCCCAAATGCGCCGCATGATGAAGGCGATGAAGAAAGACGGCGCCGACGAACCCGTGAAGGTGAACCTCGAGATCAACCCGCGCTCCGCCGTGATGAAGCGTCTCTTCGAGACGCACGTTTCCGCGCCCGAAAAAGCCAAACTTGTCGCCGAACAGATCCTCGACAACGCCCTCATCAGCGCCGGCCTCCTCGACGACGCCACACCCATGGTCGCCCGTCTCTACAAGCTGCTGGAGAGCGTGTAATATCACTCATTCACAGGAATATGGCTCTTCTGCCATACTTTCCTCTTGCGATATGGCTAGGGAGCCATACCACTGCGGTCATTATGAAAATGACCATGCACATTGATGAAGATGTTTTGGCCCGGGTGATGAAAGTCACCGGGGCCAAGACCAAGCGGGAAGCCGTCGAAATCGCCCTGTCCGAAATGGCCCGTCGCCACAAGATGAAGGAGCTCTTTAGCGCCGGCCTCGGGCTCACCCCGGACGAGTTGCGGAATGCCTTCGACCCCGCTTCCTACCCGGAAGAGCCCCAAGCCATGATGCTCGTCGCCGAAGATCCAGCTCCTTATGGCAAACCTGATCCTGCCCGATAGTAACATTTACATCGGCGCGATCCGCACCGGTCGCGATCCCTTTCGACCGTTCGCTCCGGGCATCACCGAGCACGATTGGGAGTTCGCCACCTGCGGCATGGTGATGCTGGAAGTTTGCCGCGGTCTGCGCGAACCGACCTTGCTCGCACGCTATCGTGAACGCTTCGCCGTGATGATTTTCATCCCCACCACGCCGCAGATTTGGGAACGCGCTGCGCATCTCGCATGGTCACTCGACCGCCAGGGCCGCGTGCTCCCAGGCCCGGACCTCCTCATCGCCGCCCACGCTCTCCAAACCAACGCCGCCATCCTCACGCACGACGCGCATTTCCAAGCCATCCCCGGGCTCCGCGTGATTGATCGTCTGGAGTGATGCCATGACCGCGATCACGCTGCTCCGTCTCGCCGGCGTGGCTCACCTCGTCTCGCTCACCGCGATCCTCTTCGCGCCGGTTCAACTCCACTGGCACGAGGAACTGGCACATTTGCCGAAGCTCCTCCGGCAGATGTGCAACGTCTACAACCACTACACCGGCGGCACCATCGTCGCACTCGGCCTCGTCAGCCTGCTCTGCGCGCCCGAACTCGCTGCGGGCAGTTCGCTCGCTCGTGCGGTTTGCGCTTATACGGCGATTTTCTGGGGCGTGCGCCTATGGCTTCAGCACTACTACGATTTCCGTCCGCACCTCACGACTGCGGGGCTGCGACTCGGTTACCACGCGCTCACGACGCTGTTTATCGCCTTCGTCGCGATCTATGGCTGGGGCGCGCTGCACGGCTGAATCGCCGGCGCTCGCGTCACCGCCGTCGGTTATTTTTCAACCACCGCCGCGCGAACAGGCGAATCCGAAAGCTTGGCGGAGGTTTTCTCCACCCCGTGCTCGACCACCGGTTTCTGGGGCAATGTCACGGCTCCCAGCCATCCTGCCGCCACCATGACCACGAGGACCACGACGACTTGGGGCCACGGCACGATTTTCTCGTTCGAGGGAAATCCGACTTCTTCGGTGTAATCGAGGCGAACCATGGCGGTTGTCTCTTAACGGCACCGCTCGCGAAAAGTTTAGCCAAAAACTCGCCCACCCTGCGCTCGACCTTTTCTCACGCGCAAACATCGTCCAGCGCCATGCTTCGACATTCGAGCCTGCTCGCCGGAGTCACCCTCCTCCTCGCGGGCTGCGCCACGCCGCGCGCAATTCCGCATGCCGGTCCCATCGTCGATCTTCGCGCCTGGACTGTCGAACAGATGCCCGGCGGCACCGTGACCACCCGCGACGGCGCACTCGTAATTGAAGACGCCGCCGGCTGCACCGTGTGGTTCCGCGAGAAACTCACCGCGCCGGTTGAGATCAGCTACACGGTCACCGTCGTCTCCGCCGGCGGCCCGCATGATCGCGTCTCCGACCTCAACTGTTTCTGGATGGCCCACGACCCCGCCCAACCCACGGCGACCCCCTTCACTTCCGGCCTCGCGCGCACCGGGAAATTTTCCGATTACGATTCGCTGCTCACCTACTACGTCGGCTGCGGCGGGAATGAAAACACCACCACCCGCTTCCGCCGCTACGATGGCACCGCCGCGCGCCCGCTCCTCCCCGAGCACGATCTGCGCGCGCCT
>JANYBX010000224.1 GCA_025360615.1 Opitutia bacterium | reverse complement strand
ACGGAAACGAATTTCTTTTCCGTGTATTCCGTGTGTTCCGTGGGCATCTCATTTCTGAGGATTTAATCATGTCCAAATTCAAAACCATCCGCGACCTCGACCTCACCGGCAAACGCATCCTCATGCGCGTGGACTTCAACGTCCCGCAGGACAAAAAGACCGGGGTGATCACCAACACGCAGCGCATCGTCGCCGCGCTGCCCACGATCAAGTTCGCCCTCGAAAAAGGCGCCTCGGTCGTCCTCATGTCGCACCTCGGCCGGCCCGACGGGCAGAAGATCGAGAAATTCTCGCTCAAGCCCATCGCCGCCGAGTTGGAAAAACTCCTCGGCCGGAAAGTGAATTTCGCCGAGGATTGCATCGGCCCCGCCGTCGAGATGCAGGCCAAGGCCCTCAAGGCCGGCGAGGTGTTGCTCTTGGAAAATCTCCGCTTCCACATCGAGGAAGAGGGCAAGGTGAAGTTGGAAGACGGCAGCTCGAAGAAAGCTGATCCCGCCGCCGTCGTCGCATTCCGCGAGGCGCTCTCAAAGCTCGGCGACGTGTTTGTGAACGACGCCTTCGGCACCGCGCACCGCGCGCATTCGTCCGTCGTCGGCATCAGTCTCCCCCAGAAAGCGGCCGGTTTCCTGATGGAAGCCGAGCTCAACGCGTTCGCAAAAGTCGTCGATCAACCCGCGCGCCCGTTGCTCGCCATTCTCGGCGGCGCGAAGATCGCCGACAAAATTCCGCTCATCAAAAATCTCCTGGAGAAAGCCGACAAACTCATCATCGGCGGCGGCATGGCCTACACGTTTCACAAGGTGCTTCGCGGCACGCCGATTGGTGCCAGCCTCTACGATCCCGAAGGCGCCAAGATCGTCGAGGAACTCGTCGCGAAGGCCGCCGCGCGCAACGTCGAGCTGATCTTCCCGGTGGACTTCATCGCCGCCGACAAATTCGCGCCGGATGCGAACACGCAGCCGGCCGATCTCGCGACGGGAATTCCCGACGGTTGGGAAGGCCTCGATGCCGGCCCGAAGTCCATCGAACTCTACCGCCAGGCGATCCTCTCCTCGAAAACCATTATCTGGAACGGACCCGCGGGCGTGTTCGAGTTTGAGAAATTCGCGACCGCCACGAAGGCCATGGCCGACGCGATCGCCGAAGCCACGACCAAGGGCGCCATCACCGTCGTCGGTGGCGGCGACACGGCCACGGCCGCGAAGAAATTCGGCGTCGCCGACAAAGTCACCCATTGCTCCACCGGCGGCGGCGCTAGCCTAGAATTCCTCGAAGGCAAAGTGCTCCCCGGCGTGGCGTTCCTCGAAAACTGATTTCACGAAGTAGCGAGTAGCGGGTAGCGACCATCCTGAGCGCGAAAACTCCTTCTACTCGCTACCCGCTACTGACTACTCGCTACTTTTTCATTCCCATGTCCTCCCGCAAAAAACTCATCGCCGGCAATTGGAAGATGAACAAGACGCCGTCCGACGGCGCCTCGCTCGTCGCCGAACTCGTCGCCACCATCGGCAAGCAGTCCGAAGTCGAAGTCGTGTTGTGCCCGCCGTTCACCGGCCTCGAAAGCGCCGCGAAGGCCCTCGACGGCTCGACCTTGAAACTCGGCGCGCAAAACATGCACTTCGAGTCGAGCGGCGCGTTTACGGGAGAGGTTTCCGCGCCGATGTTGCGCTCGCTGTTCGCGACGCACGTCATCCTCGGCCACAGCGAACGTCGCAGCTTTTTCGGCGAGACGGATGCGCTCGTGAACAAGAAGGTTCTTGCCGCGCTGAAGAACCAGCTCCGCCCCATTCTCTGCGTGGGCGAAACCCTCGCCGAGCGCGAAGCCGGCTCGACGCTGAAGGTCGTGCAAACGCAGACCGAGGCCGCGCTCGAAGGCGTGGCCAAGGACCAGGCCGCGAGCGTGGTGATCGCCTACGAACCGGTGTGGGCCATCGGCACCGGCAAGGTCGCGACGACGGAGCAGGCGCAGGAAGTCCACGCGTTCATCCGCGGGTTGCTGACGAAGCTCTTCACCGAACCCGTCGCGCAAAAAATCCGCATTCTCTACGGCGGCTCGATGAAGCCGGCCAACGCGCCGGAACTGCTCGCGCAAAAAGACATCGACGGCGGCCTCATCGGCGGTGCGAGTTTGGAAGCGCGCAGTTTTGTCGAACTGGTGAAGGCTGCGGCGGCGGGGTGAATCCTGGGAGCGCGGCCGCCCCCGGCCGCTTTTTTCCAGATTGCGGACGAGGGCGTCCGCGCTCCCATTTGGAGAATGACTGAATCTCGCGGCTGGCACGCGCGCGGTTACCTCCCGCACTACGATGACGGAGTGAAGATTCAGGCGATCACCTATCGACTCGCCCGATGCGTTGCCGGCCGATGTGTTGGGGAAACTTGAGGAACAGGCGCTCGACGATGAAAAGCGCCGCGCACTCATTGAGCACTATCTTGATGCTGGCCACGGTTCATGTGAACTCCGTGATCCGCGCCATGCCGAAGCGGTGCTTGCAGCGTGGAATCATTTCGACGGAGTTCGGTATCGATTACACGCGTGGGTGGTGATGCCGAATCACGTGCATGTCTTGGTGGAGTCCTTGGCGGCGCATGAGATCGGCGAAATCGTTGGTGCGTGGAAAAGCGTGAGCGCGAAAAATTCTCCCCGGGAGCGCGGCCGCCCCAGGCCGCAATTCGAAGGAAGCGGACGAGGGCGTGCGCGCTCACAAGAAACGACGTCTCTGGCAGGCCGACTACTGGGATCGCTTCATCCGAAACGCGCGGCATTACGCCGCCGCCGTGGACTACATCCATCGCAACCCGGTGGAGGCCGGCCTCGTCAAATCGCCCGAAGACTGGGCGTGGAGCAGTGTCGGCGGGAGCGCGGTCGCCCCCGGCCGCAGGGTTTGATTTTCGGAGCGGACGAGGGCGTCCGCGCTCCCATTCCCGCTCACTTCCCGGGTTTTTTGACGGGCTTGAGCGGAGGAGCCTGCTGGTCCTTGTAGAGCTGCTCCACTTGTTGGAGGGCTTGGCGCGTTTGCTGGAGCTGCGTGAGCTGGCGGAGCGCCTGCTGCTGTGCGGGCGTGAAACTGTTCTGCGCGAGCGATGCGATACCGGTCGTGAACTGCTCGGACTGTTCGTCGGAGAGTGGCGCGGAGACGCGCGTGAGGCCTTGCTGCAAGTCCCTCGTTGCGCCGCGGAAAAGCTGGGCGTTTTCGTAGGCTTGAAACTGCGAATAACCCGCCGGGCCGAGCGCGGCTTCCAGCTTGCGATCTGTTTCGGCTTGGGCGTCGCCCACGAGCTGGCGCAGTTCGTCCGGGTTGGGCTTCATGCCTTGGCCGACCGCGGCGGCCGCCACATCGACGGCGGCGGCCTGTCGTTCGAGCAACAATTCCTTGAGCTGGCCAAGCTGGGTGGCGGGCAGGTTTAGCGTTTTGAAAAGCCCGGCATAGCGCGTGTCAACTTGCTCGCGGAATTTCACGTTGAGCGCGCGCAGCGTCTCGGGGTTGTTGAGAAACGCCAGGATTTCCAGCTTCGATGGGGTGGCTTTCACGGGTGCGGGCAAAGGACGCGCGGCGGGAGCTTCGGGGGAGTTTTCATCGCCGGTTTTTGCGGCCGGGCGCGACGTTTCGGCGGCGAGGAGCCGGGCTTCGAGATCGCGGGCGCGTTTTTCGGAATCCCACAGATGTTTTTGGAGCACCGCGCGGTCATCGCCGGCGAGGGCGGTGGCGCGCAGTCGCACGAGTTCCGCTTGCTGTTGCGAAGCCAGCCAACCGAGGCCGATGGCCGCGAGGGCGGAGAGAACGGCCAGAATGCTGAGCGGTGTTTTCATCGGGCGACGCGTCGTTCCTACGCCGCACGGGCAGGGTCGCACAAGCAGCAATCCCATCCCAGCCACAAGCTGGGTTGAGTTGCGCGCGAAGCTTCGTCACACCTTGGCGAACCCCATGATCGAAACCATCCAAGTCGCAGGACTCACGAATCAGGAATTTTTCGAGACCCACGCGCGCCCGGGGCGCATCGGTCTCATCGGCGGGAGCGAGCCGCTCAACCGGCTGATCTCTCGCGCGCAGCGGCATCTGGCGGAGGACCGCGCTTGGAGCTGCTGGACGCACGCGTTTCTGTTTCAGGGGAAGCGTCACGATGGGCACCACTGGGTGATCGAGTCGGACCTCGATATTCGCCGGAAACACATCCGCCTCGGCGTGCAGGAAAATCGCATAGCTAAATATTTTGACGCGGAGCAATATGCCTCGGCCGCCGTGATCGATCTCGGTCTCAAGCCGGAGCAGGAGCAGCAGTTGATCGCCCATGCGCTCGAGCTGGTCTCGTCGGGCGTGCGCTACTCGATGCGGGAAATCGTCGGCACGGTGTGGGCGTTGCGGCACCCCAAGTGGCGCCCGAGGGAAAACCTGCTGGCGCGCGAGCAGGCGTTTTACTGCTCAGCTTTTGTGAGCCATGTTTTTGGCCGCATCGGCCTGGATCTGGCGGCGGGCGTCGCCCAAAAAAATACCGCGCCGGAGGACATCGTGCGGATTACCCTGCCGCACACCAAGTGGCTCATGGTCCGCGAAGTTCCCTCCAGCCCGACCAAGCGTCTCATTAAACGCGTCCGGGCCAAACTGCGCGGCCGGAGTTCGGAATAACCCATTAGCTTGCGCGCGAGGCCATCGACTCGACGAGCGCGATGAGAAAAGCCTGGTCGCCGGGCAGAGCCTTGAGCGCGCCGAGCGCGGCGGTGGTGTGCTCGCCGGCCAGTCGGCGCGAGGCGTCGAGCCCGTGGAGCTTCACGAAGGTCGTCTTGTCGGCCTTGGCGTCTTTGCCGGCGGTTTTCCCGAGGGCCGCGGTGCTGGCGGTGGCATCGAGCACGTCGTCGATGATTTGAAACGCGAGGCCGAGATGACGGCCGACGGTGCGGAGTGCTTCGATCACGCGCCCGGGTCGTTCGCGGCCGCACAGTCCGCCCAGCACGAGCGAGGCCTCGATCATTGCGGCGGTTTTGTTGAGGTGGATAAATTCCAGCCCGGCGGCCGTGGCGTCGGATTTTTTCTCGGCGAGGAGGTCTTCCATTTGGCCGCCGATGAGGCGGCGACTCCCGGCGGCGGCGGCGAGTTCACGCGTGAGGGCGTGGGCGAGGGTGGGATTTCCGGCGTAGTTTTCGGAGAGAATGATGAACGCCTCGGTGAGGAGCGCATCGCCGGCGAGCAGCGCGGTGGCTTCGTCGAATTGCTTGTGCGCGGTGGGGCGGCCACGCCGGAGATCGTCGTTGTCCATGCACGGCAGGTCGTCGTGGATGAGCGAGTAAGTGTGGATGCACTCGATGGCGATGGCGGCGGGCAACGCGTCGAACACCTCATTCCCGAACAACTCGGCGGTGGCGAGGGTGAGCACGGGGCGGAGGCGTTTGCCGCCGCCGAGCAGGCTGTAGCGCATGGCTTCGTGCAGACGGGCGGGCCGCGTGGTGGCGGCGGGCAGGAGGCGATCCAGCCCGGCCTCGACGCGGGCGACGTGACGTTTCAATTCGGCGGCAAAATCCATCGTCCGGTGTGGTGCGGGAAAAACACCGGTGGTGCAATAGTGGCATCTGTTCCCATAAACAAACTCGCCAACCCGGCGGGGTGCGGCCATCAATGCGGCCGATCCCGCTATGCCGACCTACGAGTATGCCTGCCCGAAATGTGGCCACGAATTCGAGTTGTTTCAGTCGATGCGCGACGAGCCGCTCAAGAAATGCCCCAAGTGCAAAAAAGTCGGCGTGAAACGCCTGATTGGTGGCGGCGCGGGGTTGATTTTCAAGGGCACCGGTTTCTACATCACGGACTATAAAAAGAAGTCCGGCGGCGGATCGTCGGAGGGCGGCGAAGGCAAACCCGCCGCCCCGGCCGCCGCGAGCAAGCCCGCCGCACCGGCTGCGCCGGCACCCGCGCCCGCGAAGCAATAGTTTTCCTCCCATCCCATGAGCAAAATCAATCGCGCCCTTTACGGCCCCTCCATGTCGGAAGTGATTTTCGGCGCAACGCTAAGCGTGGCGCTGGGCGTGGTGATCGGGATTGCCTACCTGGTGTTCAAGCCCGTCGTCACGGTGAAGGAAATCCCGAAGGATGCCCCGGTGGACGCCGTGTATTATATACCCGGCTCGCGCAGCGGTGTGAACACCTCGATGTTGAATTCGAAGCGGAAGATTTTCGCCTCGGGCGTTTCGTTGACGATCACGGAGGACGAACTCAACGCGTTTGCCCGGATGGAAAAACCGCCGGCTCCGACCAAGCCCAAGCTGGCGCCCGGCGCCAAGGACACGGCGCCCGTGCAAGCCGAGTTCTACACCGTGGATACGCCCAATTTTCGGATTCGCGCGGGTGAAATGCAGGTCGTCGTGCCGGTCAAGGTCGCCTTTTTCGGCTTGGTGGAGCGCGACGTGTTGGTGCAGACGAGCGGTCCTTTCGTGAAACGCGGCGAAGGCATCGCCTACGATCCGGCCAAGCTTTGGATCGGCTCATGCCCGGCCGGCCGACTGCCCGGAGTGACGGGATTGGTCATTCGCAAATTTCTGCTCGCGAAACCGCTGCCCGAAGACATCGCGGCGGCGTGGGCGAAATTGAGCGATGCGGCCATCGTCGGCACGTCGCTGAAGCTGATGATGGCGGCCCCAGCGGCCCCGTGATGGGGCGGTGGCTGGCCGTGCTGGTCGCCGTGCTGACCTTGCGTGGCGCGGAGTCGTCTTCGCCGGTGCCGGTGCTCGTGCAGACCGCGCCGGGGCGTTTTGAAATTGCGAGCGTAGAGGCCGGCGCGGCGCACGCGGTGGCCGCGCAAGCGGAGGCGGCCTGGCAATTTTTGGCGGCGCCGCTCGGCCTGCCGGACGCATTTTCCTCGGCGATTCTAGTGCGGCTCGTGCCGGCGAAGGAGTGGGGCGAGCCCGCGCCGTTTCGCGTGATCGTGGAGACGGGCGGCGTGGTCTCCGTGCGCGTGCGGTGGAGCGAGGCGACGCCGGAGATTTTCCTGCGGCGAGCCCTCGTGCAGGCGCTGTTGATGCGGCTCGCGGTGGCGCGGCAGGGGGTGAACGAAAAACTCGCCGCGCCGCTCTGGCTGGAGCAGGCCTGCGCGGGCTGGTGGCGCACGCGCGCCGAGCCGGCGCAACTGGACGCGCTCATGCAGGAGACGGCCCGGCTCGCGCCGCCCCCGCTGACCGCGCTCCTGCAATGGCAGCGAAGCGACGTAGAGCCGCGCTCGCTCACGGTGGGCGCGGTCTGGCTGCTCGCGTGGCTGCAGGCGGAGTCAGGCCGCGCGGGAGAATGGCCGGCGTTACGCGCACGCTTGCTCGCGGGCGACGAGCCCCTCGCGGCGCTCGCGCCGAGTTTTCCGGGACGTTTCTCCGGTGACGAGGAACGCGAACTGTGGTGGCAAACCGGCTGGCATCACCTGGCGCGCGCCCGAACGCTTCCGCAGCTCGGCGCGGCGGAATCGCGCACGGCGCTCGCCGATGCAGCGCGATTTGTTTTCTCGGTCGGAGGGAGCGATACGGTGCTGCCACTGCGCTTCGTGTTGGGCCGGCAAAGTGAGCCGGCGGTCGCGATCGAGCTGGCGACCCACGCCGCGGACGTAGAGCGCGCGGTGCCGGCGTTGCATCCGTTTTATCGCAACGCCGGGCTTTCGCTGTTTGAAGCGTTGCGCTCTAGGGTCGCGACGGATGCGCGTTGCGATGCCTTTGAGCAGGACTGGCGCGATGCCATCGAGCTGGAAACGGCGACGGCTGAGGCGCTGGATGCGCTCGGGCGGAATCGCTGAGCGCCCCGTCGAAGCCCCAGGGGATGCAAACCGGTTTGTAACGTATTATATTACAAACGGGCGTGGGTCGGTGGGGGAAATTTTCTGCGGGCGATGACTCGGGCGCGGGACGGAGCACGGCGGTTAAGGTCTTGCCGGAGCGCGGGGCGTGCCCGGAGACTTGCGCGGTGTCGAAGCATCTCAAGAACATCGGCGTCGTCTCAGGGCTGACGATGGTGTCGCGCGTGCTGGGGCTCGCGAGGGAGAGCCTGACGGCGGCGGTGTTTGGCACGAGCGCGCTGGTGTCGGCGTTTTTCACCGGGCAAACGCTGCCAAATTTATTTCGACGGCTGCTCGCGGAGGGAGCGTTGACGGCGGCGTTCGTGCCGACGTTGCACGATGAGTTGGAGGCGCGGCAGCGTGCGGGTGCGTTTCGGCTGGTGAATCAAGTCACGAGCTGGCTGCTCGCGGTTTCGACGGCGCTGGTGGTGCTCGCGATGGCGGTGCTCGGGCGGGACGAACTTGTGCGAGGCGCGGCGCGGATGTTTCACGCGGATGGGGCGGCGCAAGAGCGGTGGCTGCTCGCGGCGTGGTTCGCGGTGGTGCTGTTTCCGTATCTTTTATTTGTGTCACTGGCAGCGGCCTTCAGTGCGGCGTTGCAGACGTTGGAGCGTTTCGTCGAGCCCGCGCTTTCGCCGGTTTGGCTCAACCTCGCGCAGATCGGGCTGCTGCTCGCCGCGATGCGCTGGGGGCACGGGGAGGAGATTTGCTGGCTGTCCGCGGGGGTGCTGCTCGGCGGATTTTTGCAGATGGCGGTGCCGGCGGCGGCGCTGATGAAGGAAGGCTGGCGGCCGGGATTCGATTTTCAACTGAGCGCCCCCGTGCGCGCGATGTTGCGGCTGATGGCACCGACGCTCTTCGCGTCGTCCGTTTATCTCATCAACATGAGCGTGTCGCGGCTGGTCGGTCTCTCGCTCAACGACGGGGCGGTGGCGGTGCTGAACTTTGCGCAACGGCTGATGGAGCTGCCGATCGGCGTGTTCGCGGTCGCGGTATCCACAGTGGTGTTTCCGCTGATCACGAGGCACGCGGCGGCGGGGGATCACGCGAATCTCGCGCTGTCCTATCGGAAGGGCATGAGGTTAATCCTCGTGATCAACATCCCGGCGGCGGCGGGGCTCGCGGTGCTCGCGTTGCCGATCATCCGGCTGCTGTTCCAGAGCGGGGCTTTCGACGCGTCGGCGACGGCCGACATGAGACCGGTGTTGGTCGCGAACGCGCTCGGGCTGCCGTTTTTCTCGTTTGTGAACCTGGCGTTGCGGGCGTTCTACGCGCAGAAGGACACGCGCACGCCGGTCGTCGCGGCGGTGTTGAGTTTCGCGATCAACCTCGGGCTGAGTTTCGCGCTGATGAGTTCGCTGTCCACGGTCGGTCTCGCGATCGCGAGCAATGTCGCGATGGCGGTGCAGGCGGCGTATTTGCAGTGGCATCTCGCGCGCAAGCAGGAGGGGCTGGCGTTTCACCATCTGGCCGGCGATCTCGCGAAGATCGTGGCGGCGAGTCTCGCGATGGTGGCGGTGGTGGCCGGGCTCTGGTGGGGATGGACGCGTGTTTTTCTCCCGACGAAACTCATGGATTCCCTCGGGCTTCTCCTGGTGATTCCCGCGGGAGTGGCGACTTATGGCGCGCTGTTGTGGATGCTGAAGATCGAGGGGCGTGATGATCTGGCGGCCATGGGGGCGAAGTTCCGGGCGAAGCTGACCGGAACGCGCACTCCTGCATCGCGATGAAATATAGACCCGACTGGTTTCTCCTCGGGATGATCGCCGCCACAGTGCTGGCGTGGGCGTTTCCCGCGCCGGGCGCGGCGGGGGGCTGGCTGCATCCGGAGCTGCTGACGAAGGCGGGCATCGCGCTGATTTTTTTCCTGCATGGCGTGGCGCTTTCCTTCGCGGCGTTGAAGGCGGGCGCACTCAACTGGCGGCTGCACGCGCTGGTGCAGACATGCACGTTCGTGCTGTTTCCGCTGCTGGGGTTGCTCGTGATGTGGGCGCTGGGCGAGCACGTGGCGCCGGGGCTGCGGCTGGGATTTTTTTATCTCTGCGCGCTGCCGTCGACGGTGTCGTCGTCGGTGGCGTTCACCGGAGCCGCGAAGGGCAACGTCGCCGGCGCGGTTTTTAATGCCACGCTGTCGAGCCTGCTGGGCCTCGTGCTGACACCATTGCTCGTGGGCGCGGTGATGAAAACCACGGGCCAGACCGTGCCGCTCGGCCCGGTGATGCTCGATCTGCTGCGCTGGCTCGTGCTGCCGCTGGTGCTCGGGCAGCTGGCTCGTCCGCTGCTCGCGGGCTGGGCGCAGAAAAACAAACCGCGCATCAACCTCGCCGACCGGGCGACGATTCTCGTGCTGGTTTACACGTCGTTCTGCGATTCGTTTCGGCAGGGCGTGTGGTCGGCGAACGGCGGGTTGGCCGTGGTGCTCGCGGTGGCGGGCGCGGCGGTGATTTTCGGGCTGGCGCTGCTGGTGACGTCGCGGCTCGCGACGGCGTTGAAATTCAACCGCGCCGACAAGATCACCGCGATTTTTTGCGGTTCCAAAAAGACGCTGGCTTCGGGCGTGCCGATGGCGCGGCTGATCTTCGGCGCGCATCCGGCGATCGGGCTGATTTTGCTGCCGATCATGATCTATCACCCGTTGCAGCTTTTGATCTGCGGCGTGCTGGCGGAGCGCTGGGCGAAGACAGCGGAGTGAGTCTTTTTATCTCCCATGCAACCCATCGCTCCGGCCACGCTGCTCGACGCGCTCCTCTGGCGCTACGCCACGCAAAAATTCGATCCGGCGAAGAAAATCCCGGCGGAGACTTGGGCCGCGCTGGAAAGCGCCCTCGTGCTGACGCCGTCATCGATCGGGTTGCAGCCGTGGAAGTTTTTCGTCGTCACCGATCCGGCGGTGAAAATTCAACTCGGGAGCGCGGCGTGGAATCAGCGCCAGCCGGTGGACTGCTCGCACTTCGTCGTTTTCACGGTGCGGCGGGATCTCGGCGCGGACCATGTGGAGCGTCACGTGCAGCGGATGATCGAGGTGCGCGGGGTGACGGCGGATTCGCTCGGGAAATTTCGCCAGATGGCCGTGGGTAATCTCGATCAGGCCCGCGCGAAGGGCGAACTCGACACGTGGCAGGCGCACCAGATCTACATCGCGCTGGGGAATTTCATGACGGCGGCGGCGGTGTTGGGCGTGGATACCTGCCCGATGGAAGGCATCTCCGCCGCGAAATTCGACGAGATCCTCGGCTTGGCCGGAACGGGCTACGCGACGCAGGTGGCGTGCGCCGCCGGCTATCGCGTTGCGACTGATCCGGCGGCCGAGCGGAAGAAAGTGCGCTTCAAGGCCGAGGATGTGATCGGGCGGATTTGATCGTTATCCGAAAACGGCTGTTCGTTCCGCAGGATTCAGCTCGCGCCATTTTCCGGGAGCGAGAGAGTCCAAGGCGAATTCCCCGATGCGCGCGCGAAGGAGGCGGAGCGTGGGATGGCCGAGGGCGGCGGTCATGCGGCGGACCTGGCGGTTTTTCCCCTCGGTGAGTTCGAGCGCGAGCCAGCAGTCGGGGATGTTTTTGCGGAAACGAATCGGCGGGTCGCGCGGCGGCAACTCCGGCGCGGGGTCGAGCCGGCGCGCGTGGCAGGGCAGCGTGCGGTAGTCGCCGAGATCGAGGCCGCCACGGGCGAGGCGCGCGAGCGATTCGGGAGTGGGGATGCGCTCGACCTGCGCCCAGTATTCGCGGCGATGCGCGTGGCGCGGATCGAGCAAGCGGGAGTTGAGGCCGGGTTCGTCGCTGAGGAGCAGGAGACCCTCGGAGTCGGCGTCGAGACGGCCGAGGGCGTAGACGTTTTTCGGCAGAGAAAAGTCCGCGAGGGTGCGCCAGCGCGAGCCGGGTTCGGGCGTGAATTGCGAGAGCACGCCATAGGGTTTGTGGAACGCGAGGAGCACGCGGCGCAGCAGAGCAGGAAACGCGGAAACGCGGAAGGGCGGAGATGCGGAAGTTGCCTTGGCGGATTTCCGCGTTTCCGTCTTCGCCATCATGCGAGCTTTGCAAATTACGGCGGTAAACGAGTTCTCGGTTGTCGATGTCCCCGCGCCCGTGCCCGCGGCGGGCGAGGCGCTCGTGAGCTTGCGGGCGGCGGCGCTCAATCATCGGGACGTGTGGATCAAGCTCGGCCAATATCCCGGGCTGGAATTTCCGATCAGGCCGGGCTCGGACGGAGCGGGCGTCGTCGGCGCGCTGGGTGCGGGCGCCGAAGGCTCGTGGCTCGGGCGCGAGGTGATCATCAACCCGAGTTTTGACTGGGGCCCGAGTGAGCGGGCCAACGGCGAACAGTTCACCATCCTCGGGCGGCCGCGCGCAGGGACGCTGGCGGAGCAGATCACGGTGCCGGTCGGCCAACTGGCCGCGAAGCCGGCGTATCTTTCATGGCATGAGGCGGCGGCGCTGCCGCTCGGCGGACTCACGGCGTATCGGGCGCTTTTTGCGCGCGCGCAACTGAAGCCGGGCGAGCGCGTGCTGGTCACGGGCATCGGCGGCGGCGTGGCGTTGTTCGCGTTGCAGTTTGCCGTGGCGCACGGGGCGGAGGTGTGGGTGACGTCGAGCAGCGCGGAGAAAATCGCGCGGGCGGTCGCGCTGGGCGCCAAGGGAGGCGTCGATTACACGCAGGCCGGGTGGGGGAAGAATCTCGCGGCGCAGGTGCCGGGGGGATTTTTCGACGTGATCGTGGACAGCGCGGGTGGCGAGGGTTTCGAGCAACTCATCGATCTCGCGGGGCCGGGGGCGCGGATCGTGTTTTTCGGCGCGACGCGGGGGAACCCGCCGGTGCTGCCGTCGCGGAAAATTTTCTGGCGGCAAATTTCGCTGCTCGGCACGACGATGGGCTCGCCGGCCGACTGGAGTGCGATGGTGGAGTTCGTCGGGCGCCACCGAATCAAGCCGGTACTCAGTGAGATTTTCCCCCTGGCGCGCGCGGCCGAGGCGTTTGCGCTGATGGAGCGCGGCGGGCAGTTTGGGAAAATTGTGGTGACAATGTAGGCGAACGGGCAGCGCCGTCGGATGAGACGGGCATAAAGCCCCTCTCACCGGTCGAGCAGTTCAGGCGGGGACTTCGATCATGGCTTTGAGGACGGCGGGGTTGCCGGCGATGTCGCGCGGGAAAACGGTGGGGGTTTCCGCGAGTGTGAAGCGATGCGTGATCCACGGTTGCGTGTTCACGCGGCCGGCTTCGACGAGGGCGATGATGTCGCGGAAGGTGGCGGGGAGGGCGTTGCGGCTGGCGCAGACGGTGAGTTCGCGGCGGTGGAAATTGGGGTCGTTGAAACTTACTTCACCTTGGAAAAGGCCGACGAAAACGATGCGGCCGCCGTGCGCGGGAAGATCGAAGGTGCCGGCCATGGATTTCGGATTGCCGGTGGCATCGATCACGATGGTGGGGAGATCGCCGCCGAAGATCGTCTTGAGTTCTGCGGCGGTGTCGGAGCCGGGGACGAGGGTGTGTTTGACGCCGAGCTGGTCGCGGCAAAAGGCGAGGCGCGTCTCGCTGACATCCATGACGGCGAGCGTCGCACCCGTCACCAAGACGAATTGAATAACGCTGAGGCCGATGGGGCCGGCGCCGATGACGAGGACGGTGTCGGCGGGTTTCACGTCGGCGCGCTCGACGGCGTGGGCACCGATGCCGAGCGTTTCGATGAGCGCGAGTTGCTCGTAGTTGAGCTTGTCGGAGCGGTGGAGTTTGCGGGCGGGGACGGCGAGGAGCGGCCTCATGCCGCCGTCGATGTGGACGCCGAGCACCTTCAGGTCGGTGCAACAATTCGGTTTGCCGCGGCGGCAGGCCACGCAGCGCTGGCAGTTGAGGTAGGGCTCGACGGAGCAACGGTCGCCGCGCTTCAGGCCGTGCGGTTCGGTGCCGGGGTCGATGACCTCGACGCCGAGTTCGTGGCCGAGCACGCGTGGATAGTTAAAAAACGGCTGCTTGCCGGCGAAGGCGTGAAGATCGGTGCCGCAGACGCCGATCCGGTGGACGCGCACGAGGGCTTCGCCGGGAGCGAGCGTGGGCTCGGGGGCGTCGTGGGTGGCGGTGAAGTGGCCGGGTTTTTCGAGGGAGATTTGGAGCATGAAATTTTTTTGGAACGCTAATGAGCGCTAATCTTCGCTCATCATGAAGCAGATCGTGGAGCGGGGATCAGCGCCGATGAACGAAGATCAGCATTCCATCCTAGCAGATGATCGGATCGAGGTTTTCGGGGCGGCCGCGGGTGAAGTTGTGGTTGTGGATCGGGCGGAGGAGTTCGAGGACCTTGGCCATGAGTTCGATGTCGATGGGCTCGGCGGCCCACTGGGCGTTTTTGCGGATATTTTCGGGGTTGGCACTGCCGACGAGCGTGGTCGCGATGCCGGGGTGGGCGACGCAGAATTGCACGGCGAGTTTCACGATGTCGGCGCCGACACTTTGGCAATATTCCACGGCGCGCTTGGCCCCGGCGATCATCGCGGGAGGCGCGGGATGCCACGACGGCACGCCGCGCTCGGTGAGCAGGCCCATGCCGGTGGGGGAGGCGTTGATGATGCCGATGTCCTGCTGCTTGAAATAGGGGACGAGCGAATCAAGGGCAGTGTCGTTAAGTTCGTAGCGGCAAAACGAGAGCACGGTCTCGACGACGCCGGGCTCGGCGCGGTCAATCACGGCGGGGAAAATTTTCAACGGCAGGCCGGTGATGCCGATGTGGCCGATGCGGCCGGCCTCGCGCAATTTTACGAGGGCGGGGAGAGTTTCGTTTACGATCTGGTCGAGATCGGCAAACTCGAGGTCGTGGCACTGGAGAAGGTCGATATAGTCCACGCCGAGGCGCGCGCAGCTTTCGTCGAGCGAGCGGGTGACGCGGGCGGCGGAGAAATCGAACTCGTTGTTGCCGTATTGGCCGACCTTGGTAGCGAGGATGTAGCGGCCGCGCGCGATGTCCTTGAGCGCCTTGCCGAGAACGGTCTCGGCTTTCGTCGCGCCGTAGTAGGGAGAGACGTCGATGAAATCCATGCCCAGGTCGAGCGCGACATGCACCGTGCGGATGGCCTCGCTGTCGTCGGTCTGGCGAAACACGCCGCCGAGGGAGGAGGCGCCGAAGCTGAGGACGGGAACACTGAGGCCGGTGCGGCCCAATTGGCGGTGGTGCATGGGGGAAGACGCTGAGGCTACGGGAAACTCCGCGCGGCGGGAATGCCTGTTTTTGGGGAAAGCTTGTTGATTTTTGACTCCGACCAACGGGGCCAAGGATCGTCATGCCATGGGCAAAAATCACCATTCAGCGGCGAGGCGCTTCCGACTATGCTCAGTCGATCCACCCGCGCATTTGCGGAGGGATTTCCTTATGACCCCAACCCCCTGCCGAGTTTCAAAATTGTTCATCGTTGTCCTGATGCTGGCCGCGACCGCTTTCGCCGCCGAGCCGGCACCGGCTCCGCCCGCGCGCGTGGTGGCGCCGGGCCCGTTCAAGCCCACGTGGGAATCGCTCGCGCAAAACTACGCGTGCCCAGAATGGTTTCGCGACGCGAAGTTCGGCATCTGGGCGCACTGGACCGCGCAATGCGTGCCGGAGCAAGGCGACTGGTATGCGCGCAACATGTATCTGGAGGGCCATGCGCAGTATAAATATCACCTCGAGCACTATGGCCACCCGTCGAAATTTGGCTTCATGGAACTCGACAACCTCTGGAAGGCGGAGAAGTGGGAGCCCGAGAAACTGATGGATCTCTACGTGCGCGCGGGGGCGAAATACTTCGTGGCGCTGGCGAACCACCACGACAACTTCGACGCCTACGATTCGAAGTATCACGCGTGGAACTCGGTGAATGTGGGCCCGAAGAAGGACATTGTTGGCACATGGGCGAAGATTGCGCGCGAGCGTGGACTGCGTTTCGGCGTCACGAACCACGCCTCACACGCGTGGCACTGGCTGCAACCCGCCTACGATCACGATCGCGAAGGCCCGCTCGCGGGCGTGCCCTATGACGCCGCCACGCTCACGAAGGCCGACGGCAAGGGCAAGTGGTGGGAGGGGCTCGACCCGCAGGAACTCTACACCGGCTTGCGCCTGCCGGTGCCGGCGAGCGTGACCGATGTGAAGTCGGCGACGGACTGGCATCGCAAGGTGGATGGAAACTGGTGGGAGAAAATCCCGCCGTTGGACAACGGTTACGCGAACAATTGGTTCCTCCGCGCGCAGGATCTCGTCGATAAATACCAGCCCGACCTGTTTTATTTCGACGACACGGGCATCCCGTTTGAAAAAACCGGGCTCGAATTCGTGGCTCACTACTACAACGCGAACGCGGCGCGAAACGGCGGCAAGGTGCAGGCGGTGATGAACACGAAGCACCTCGAGCCGGGGCAAAAAGCGGGCTGCGTCGAGGACATCGAGCGCGGCGTCGCCACGGGAATTTTACCGGAGCCCTGGCAGACCGACACGTGTATCGGCGATTGGCACTACAACCGGCGCCTGTTCACCGAGCACAAATATAAAACCGCCGGGCAGGTCATTCGGATGCTCGCCGACATCGTGAGCAAAAACGGAAACCTCCTGCTCAACGTGCCGGTGCGCGGCGACGGCACGATCGACGAGGACGAGGTGGTCGTGTTGGAAGGGCTCGCAAAATGGATGGCGATCAACAGCGAGGCGATCTTCGGCACGCGGCCGTGGAAAATTTACGGTGAAGGCCCGTCGGTGGGCGAATCCGTGGAGAAGGGCACGTTTGGCGGCGCGCGTGACGTGCGCAGCAAGCCCTACACGGCGGAGGACCTGCGTTTCACGGCGAAAGGGAACGCGGTTTTTGCGATCATGCTCGCGTGGCCGAGGGATGGGAAAGTGACGATTCGTTCGCTCCCGAAAACGGAGAAAGCGGTCGCCGGCGTCACGCTGCTGGGCGCGAAGCAGAAGCTCGTTTGGACGCAGGAAGCCGATGGCGTTCACGTGACCTTGCCTCCCACGAAGCCGGGCGATGAAGCGTGGGTGCTGCGCGTCGAGCTGTGACGGCGCGCAGATGATCCTACCCCCGCGCGCTGAGAAACGCCGAGGGTGAGACGCCGTGGATGCGCTTGAAGGTGCGGGAAAATTGAAAGGGATCGATCCGCAGGTCGTCAGCGACCTCGCGGATCAGTTTGCCCGAGGTGTGGAGGCGCTCGGCGGCCCACTGCATCTGGAGGCGTTGCAGGTAGCGGAACGGCGTCTCGTCGAGGAAACGCCGGAAGAGCCGGCAGAGATATGCGACGTCGACGTGGCAGGCGGCGGCGGCTTGTTCGAGCGTGTCGAGGGTGAGGAAATACGCGTCGATGTGCCGGCGACAACGCTCGAAAGTGGCGAGCGACCGACGCTCGGAACTTGAGCCCGACTGCGGCGAACGCACGAGCGCGAGGAGCAACAGCTCGACCTGCAACGCGCACATCCGCGACGCGAGGCGGTGGGGGCTGGCGCCGATTCGCACGAGCGTGTCGAAGGCGTGGCGGATATCGGTGGAGGCGGCGAGTTGCACGCAGGCGCCGGGAGGGAGTTTGCATTCGCGCAACAACTCGCGGCCGCGCGTGCCGGTGAAATCGACAAAATATTTCGTCAGCCGCGCCTCGGCCGAGGTGCGGATTTGCTGGCTCACGCCCGGGCCGTAGCTGAAGACGGTGCCCGGTTCGAGCGGGTGGGAGCGGCCCCCCAGCACGAGTTCACCGCGGCCGGCGGCGACGAATTCGAGGGACAGGTAGGCGAACGTTTTTCGATCGATGGCGTAGTCGGGCGCGCACTCCTCCCAGCCGCCGCAAACGACGGTGAGGGCGCGGCCGGGCCGAGGGCGGAGGTTGTGATAAAAACGGCGCGCGGCGGTGACCTGTTCGGAGACGAAGGCGGGGGCGGCGGGTGCCTGGCGCGAGACGGAGGGCATCGAGAAGGCCACTGCGCCAGAGCGGCGGGGGGAGTTCAAGAATCGTTATGCCGAGGGGCAGGCATCCGCCGCTTCCGCGGGGCGCTCCAGTGAGAGGAGTCGCAGCGGCGGGTTAGGGATAACCCGCCCTACCTTCACGCGGACTCGATGATGAGGTTCGCGTAGGCGGTGGAGTCCCCGGTGCGGATCAGGCCGATGGCGCGCGGGACGCGCTTTTTGAAATCAACGTGCGGCTCGAATTCCAGCGGTATGCCCTCGAAGCGCTGGCGGAGGGCGGACTGGCGGGCGGCGTCGTTGTGCGAGAGAAATTCCTGCGCGGCCCACGCGCGGCCGATGAC